>JAGWZT010000016.1 GCA_018971925.1 Lysobacteraceae bacterium
GCGAGCACCGCCGGCGCGCAAGCTGTCGAACGCAGTAGCTTTCAGCGCATTCTCAATGGAAGTCGCGCGAACGCGTATCAAGTTCTCCCAACAGCGCCGTCCAGTCATGCAGCCGCTCCGCGATCAGGTGTTGCACGCCGTGCCGGCTTTCGAGTCTGCCTTCCACCGCAAGCAGGCGTGACTCCAGCAATTCGCGGCGCTGGCGCCGTGCGAGATCATTCCAGACCACCACGTTGGTCATGCCGTCCTCGTCTTCCAGCGTCATGAAGATCACGCCGCTGGCGGTCTGCGGGCGCTGGCGCAAGGTCACGAGCCCCGCGGTTCGCACCTGCGCACCGTTGCCGCAGCGTTTAAGTTCCGCGGAACGCCGGCAGCGCCTGCGCGCGAGCAGTGCGCGCAGGAACGACAACGGATGCGGACCGAGCGTGGTGCCGGTCAGCGCGTAGTCGGCGCGCACGTCTTCCGCGCGTGTCGGCAGCGGCAACGCGACTGCGGCTTCGGCGACAGCCGGGGCATCGGCAAACAACGGCTTCGGCGATTCCACGCCGGCGATGCCCCAACGTGCGCGATGCCGGTGACCGGCCAGGCCACGCAACGCACCGGCGTCGGCCAGCAACGCGCGTTGCCGTGCATCCAGACCCGCGCGCCTGCACAGGTCGGTCACATCATTGAACGGGTGTTGCACACGTTGCGCGGCGATGGTGATCGCGGCGTCTTCCGGAAAGCCGTGGATCATGCGCAACCCCATGCGGATCGCGGGTTGCGGTGCGCGCCTCGACGTTTCCGGCACGCAATCCCAAACGCTGTAGCGCACGTCGACCGGCAACACACGGATGCCGTGCCGCCGCGCGTCCTGCAACAACTGGTCGGGCGAATAGAAACCCATGGGCGCGGAATTGATCAGCCCGCACGCGAACGCCGCAGGCTCGTGATATTTCAACCAGCAACTCGTCCAGGTGATCAGCGCAAAACTCGCGGCGTGTGACTCCGGAAAGCCGTAACTGCCGAAGCCCTTGATCTGTTCGAACAGATGATCGGCGAAGGCCTGCGAATAGCCGTTGGCGAGCATGCCGCGCGCGAGGCGTTCGCGGTGCGGTTCCAGTCCCCCGTGGCGCTTCCACGCCGCCATCGAACGCCGCAACTGGTCGGCTTCGCCGGGCGAGTAGCCGGCCGCGACGATCGCGATCTGCATCACCTGTTCCTGGAACAGCGGCACGCCCAGCGTGCGTTCGAGCACCGCCTGCAACTGCGGTGACGGATAATCGATCGGTTCCTCGCCGCGCCGGCGCCTGAGGTACGGATGCACCATGTCGCCCTGGATCGGGCCGGGCCGCACGATCGCCACCTCGATCACGAGATCGTAGAAACATTTCGGCTGCAGGCGCGGCAGCATCGCCATCTGCGCGCGCGATTCGATCTGGAACACGCCGATGGTGTCGGCGCGGCCGACCATTTCGTATACCGCGCCGTCTTCGGGCGGAATGTCGGCCAGCGTCATGTCGCGCCCGCCGGAAGCGCGCAACAAGTCGAAGGTCCTGCGGATCGCGGTCAGCATGCCCAGCGCGAGGCAATCCACCTTCAGCAGTCCGACCGTGTCGAGATCGTCCTTGTCCCACTGGATCACGGTGCGGCCTTCCATCGCCGCGTTCTCCACCGGCACCAGCGTGCTCAGGGGATGTTCGGACATCACGAAGCCGCCGGGGTGCTGCGACAGGTGCCGCGGCATGCCGATCAGTTGCGCGGTCAGCGCGATCACGCGGCGCAGCAGCGGCGCTTCCGGATCGAACCCGTTTTCGCGCAGCACTTCGTCGAGGCCCCGCGTGCCGCCCCAGTGATCCATGCATCGCGCCAGCCGGTCGACCATGTCGGGCGGCAGGCCCAGCGCCTTGGCCACGTCGCGCATCGCGCCGCGGCCACGATAGGTGCTGGCCACCGCGGTGAGCGCCGCGCGTTCGCGCCCGTAGCGACGGAACACGTACTGGATTACTTCCTCGCGGCGTTCGTGTTCGAAATCGATGTCGATGTCGGGAGGCTCGTTGCGCTCGCGCGACACGAAGCGTTCGAACAGCCCGTTCATGCGCGATGGATCGATCGCGGTGACGCCGAGCGCGTAGCACACCACGGAATTGGCGGCGGAACCACGCCCCTGGCACAGGATTCCCTTGCTGCGCGCGAAGCGCACCAGATCGTGCACGGTCAGGAAGTAGGATTCGTAGTGCCGCTCGGAAATCAGCGCCAGCTCGTGTTCGATCAGCACCCGCGCCTTGTCCGGCAAGCCATCCGGCCAACGCGTACGCGCGCCGGCTTCGACGAGTTCGCGCAGCCAGCTTGCGGCGGTGTGGCCTTCCGGTACAAGTTCGTGCGGGTATTCGTAGCGCAGCTCTTCCAGCGAAAAGGTGCAGCGCGCCGCGATGCGAACGGTTTCATCCAGAAGATCGGTGGGATAAGTGGCAGCCAATGCGCGGTGCGTGCGCAGGTGGCGCTCGCCGTTGGGAAACAGCCTGAAGCCAGCCGCGTCGACCGTGGTCTTGTGGCGGATCGCGGTCAACGTATCCTGCAGCGCGCGCCGGCCGCGCGCGTGCATATGCACGTCGCCGGATGCAACCAATGGCATGTCGAGTTTCGTCCCGATTGCGCGAAGCCGCGCAAGCCGTGAGGCGTCATCCGGTCCGCGGTGCAGTTCCACCGCGAGCCACGCACGTTCGGGAAACATGCGCTTGATCCACGCGCCTTCTTCGAGGTCAGGTGATGCAGGTGGAATCCACAGCGCCAGCAATCCATCGTTCGATGCATCCGCAAAATCATCGCTCAGCAACCGGTACGCGCCTTTGTCCGCGCGCCGCCGCGCCAGCGTCAGCAACCGGCAAAGCCGCGTGTAGCCCCATGCGGTCTCGACCAGCAGTACCAGCTTGGGCCCGTCGGTGAGCTGCACTTCGCTGCCCACGATCAGGCGCATGCCGGTTTTGCGCGATGCCTCCAGCGCACGCACGATGCCGGCCAGGGATGCCTCGTCGGTGATCGCGAGCGCGGTGTATTTCAATTTGACCGCACGCTCGAACAACTCCTGCGCGACCGACGCGCCGCGCTGGAAACTGAAAGCCGAAAGGCAGTGCAATTCGGCATAGGGTGGAAATACATCTGTCATCGAGGCTTCGGTTTGCGACGCTCACGCAAACCATCCCTGCAGCATGAAAGGACCGTCTTCACCCGCGGGACGGAAGGCCCACGCACGTTGGTGCGAGGCGGTTTCGATGACGTAGTAGTCGCGGCGCATGTCGGCACCGTCCCACCAACCGCTTTCGATGCGTTCGGGCCCGGCGAGGATGCGCGTCACGTGCTCGCGCAAGGGAATGGGCCGCGCCAGCAACCAGGTGGGACGCGGCGGCAACGGCACGAACCCGTCCGTGTCACGCGCACGCGCGAGATGGGTTCCGCGCGATAAGCCGGTGCCGCGCGAGGGATCGATGCCTTGGACGCGCCATGCACGCTCGGGCCGATGATCGGGATGCAACGCCAGCCCATGCGCCGCGTGCTCGCCCAAGCGCGCGTGCAGACGTTCACGCAAGGCCTCCCAGGTGACGGCCTGCTGCGGTCGGGTGTCGAACAGATCGCGGCGCGCCGGCGTGAACGCCGGCAGTTCGTCGGCAACGAGGCGCAAGCCACACACGGGCGCGCGAAGACGCGCGCGGTCCAGACGTGCGCGCACGATCGCGAACAACAGTTCCGGATCGCGTTCCGGCGCCAGCAGGCCGATGGAGATTTCGGTGGGCGTGCCGCGTTCGTGCTCGAAAGCCAGCGTGAAGCGTTGCGCACCACCGTCGCGGCCGGCGAGGAACGCCGAGAAATCACGCAGCAACCGTCGCAGCGGAAACAGCAGCGATTCGTGCGAACCCGTGTTGAACGGCAATTCGATGCGTTGGTCGAACGTATCCGGAGGCCGGTAAAAGTCGAGCGCGGTCACCACTGCACCGCGCAGACGATCGAGATGCAGCATCGCCTGGATGCCGATGCGCTTGCCCAGTTCCGCGCGCGGCAATGCGAACAGTTGCCGCAGTCGGCGCAAGCCCATCCGTTGCAGACTTTCCGCGCACGCCGCATCGAGCCCGCTGCATTCGACCGGCAGCGTACCCAACGCATCCATCAGGTGCGCCTCGTCCTCGATCGCGCAACCGTCGCGTGCACCCGCCAGCACGAGAGCCGCGTGCGGGTTGGGGGCCGCGGCGATGCGATGTTCGAAGCCGAGTGCGACCAGATCGTTGCGCAATTCCGCCTGCAGCGCCGGCCAGCCACCGAACAAACGAAAGCTTGCACGCACTTCCAGCAGCAGGGTTTGCGGAAACGTGCGGCACACCTGCGAGCTGTAGCGATACGCCCAGGCCGCCAGGAAATCGTGACAGCGTTCGACGGCCGCCGCGTCATGTTCGATCGCGTTCACGCGCGGATGCAGCGCGCGCGCGGCGGTCAGCGATTGCCCGGCACGCAAGCCGTGATGGCGCGCGGCGGCGTTGGCGGCGCATACGCGCGCGCGTGACCCCACGCCTTCGAACAACACCAGCGGCACCGCACCATCGCTGCGCTGTCGCAGCACATCATCGAGTGCGAGTCGGGGGAAAGAAATGCAAGCCCACTGCATGGCGGCACTCCATCAAGCGGCAAGTGTCGAAAAAGTGACCGCCTGCGTCGGCGGATTGCCACCCCGGCATTTCAAAATGCGCAGGCACGGCGGGTCGGTTTCGATTCCGATGCGCACCGCCGCCATCGAAGCCTGTGTTGCGACCTGCGAAGGACGCAACATGAAACCGATTGTCCGCCCGGTTTCCGCCGCAAGCTGCAGACGCCGCAGCGTCGCCGTATCCGCCTGCCGTGGCCAGCACAGCACTGCCGCGCACGCGGCCGAACGCAGGCATTGTTCGGCGGCCCACAGTGCGTCGTGTTCGCCGGCCTGCACGATTTGCAGGCATCGCAAATCCACGCCGCCCGCGATCCATGCAGCGGGAAACGGCAGGTATGGCGGCGCAACCAAAACGATCGGATGCGCTCCGCGACTCAGCACCGCCAGCGCCGGCAGCAACAGCCGCAGTTCGCCCACGCCGTCGGCGGGAAACAGGATTTCGCTCAAGGCCGCGCGCGGCCAGCCACCACCGGGCAGCACGCGATCCAGCGCAGCGAACCCGGTCGGCAAGGCCTCGTGCCGCAGCGCCGTGCCCTGGCCGCGCCACAGGCGGCCGGTTTCGATGAGCGGTTGCAGGATCGCACCCATGTCAACCCGCGCGGATCACGCCCACGTACAAGCCTTCGATCGCGAACTGCGTGCGCCGCGGATCTACTTCGATCGGCATGTAATCCGGATTCGCGGGTTCCAACCGGATCTTCGAGGCCAGCACGCGCAGGCGCTTGACGGTGACTTCGTCCTCGATGCGCGCCACCACGATCTGGCCATTGCGCGCCTCGCGCGTGCGGTGCACCGCGGCGAGATCGCCATCGAGGATGCCGGCGTCGCGCATCGAATCGCCACGGACACGCAGCAGGTAATCCGCGCGCGGCTTGAACAGCGCCGGATCGACCGTGACGTGGCGCTCCACGTGCTCGACGGCCAGGATCGGCGCGCCCGCGGCTACCCGCCCGACCAGCGGCAGGCCCACGCTGCGCGCACGCCCGGCCCGCTCCAACAGCCGGATGCCGCGATTGCGCCCCGGCAGCAGTTCGATGCAACCCTTCGCCTGCAATGCCCGCAAGTGCTTGTATGCCGCGCGCGGCTGGTTGAACCCGAACGCGGCCGCGATCTCGGCCAGCGTCGGCGGCAGGCCGTCGCCGATGCGCACGGTGATGAACTCCAGGATTTCGCGCTGACGGTCGGTGAGTGGGGTCATGGAGGTACAAGTATAGGTACCTTCCGGGCAACGCGCCAGCACCCGCTGCGGGGACCACGCTGCCGCCCTGCTTCGTCGAATACAAGGCCGACGCGTTCGATGCGCGGCTCGGCCTGCCTAGCCTGCATGCGGTGGAGTCGAAGGTGTCGACGCCCAAGCGTGAATCAGTGCTGCCGCCAGACCTGTTCAACCGGTTCGCCAAGGATTCGTTCTGGCTGGATCCGAAGAACAATATCCGCAAGGTGCCGATTATTTGACCGGCCCGCGGTCCGCCGATCGCCACAACGAAACCGCCGCCACCAACAACACCAGTGCAGCAGCGGCCAGCGCGGCCGCGAACCCGTCGCGCAGATGCGCGACCGCGCTGACCACCAGCGGCCCGATGATCTGCGCCACCGCGAACGCGGCGGTGATCGCGGCGATGAAGCCGGTGGCCTGGTCGCCCGCGACCGTGCGCGCTTCGCGCAAGCCCAGCATGGTCACCACCATGAACGTGCCCCCGACCAGCAGCGCCGCGATCAGGATCGAGGCCAACGCCGGCCACAACGCCGGCAGCGCGACGCCGATCGCCATCAACACGTAGCTGATCGCCCACAACCTGCGGTTGTCCATCGCGTGCAGCCAGCGCGACGCAGCCCACGTGGACAAGGCCGCCGCCGCGCCGAACACCGGCCAGGCCCAGCCGAATATTGCGGGATCGGTGATGTAGCGATGCGCCATCGCCGGCAGGAACGTCGCGGGGATGATGTAGCCGAACCCGAGCGCGGCATAACACGACGCAAGCCGCACGCGGTCGGGGTTCCAATGCACGCGCCTCGCGTGAGCGCGCTCCATGCGTACCGGCTCGGGTACCCCGCTGTCCCGGAACGCCGTCCAGATCATCGCGGTGAACAATGCCGACACCACGCCGAACGTTTCCCACGTGCGTTGCGAGTCGACACGCGCATCCATCAGCGCCATGCACAACAATCCCGCGCCCGCGATGCCGACGCCGACGCCCGCGAACACCACGCCGTTCGCCTGGGGTCGTTGCAGCACCAGCAATCGTTCCAGCGCCCACGACGACACGTGTACCAATACCCAAGCGCTGGCGACGCCGGCGGCAAGCCGCAACATCATCTGCAGCGCGAATACGTGCGTGACGCCCATCGCGAACGTCACCACCACAATCAACAGCAAACCGCCGCGGATCGCCCATGTGCGCGGCAACCGTGCCGCGCACAGCGCACCGAGGAAATAGCCGAGATAATTGGCGGCCGCCAGCCAGCCCGCGGCGCGCAGCGTCAGGCCCGCGTCGGCTTCCATCACCGGCATGATCGGCGTGAACGCGAAACGGCCGATGCCCATGGCCACCGCCAGGGCAACCAGGCCGGCTATGGCGACGCCCGCGGCGCTGCCGTTGTCGCTCGATGCTCGTTGCATCGCGCGATTATCACGGCGCACACCGGCACCGGCCATCCGCTGCTTGCGGTGATGAATCAGAACAGCAGCAACATCGCCGGCACCAGGACGCCCGCCGCCAGCGTCGCGCCGTAGCGGCGACGATGGCGCGTATGGCGCCAGCCGATGTAGACGCCGGTGAGGGTTGAAAGCAGCAGGCTGAGCGATACCAGCACGAAGAAGATCTTCATCGGCCACGGGTTGCGTTTGTTCGGCGCGGACGAAGATTTGTCATTCGTGGGCATCGGCACGCCGGCAGCCTGCGCGCCATCCGCGTTCGCGGCGGATGCCTTCGGCGGCAACCGCTTCGCCGGCACGTCGAAGCTCTGCTTCTTGTGCATGTGCGCGATGCTGGCAATCCATGCCGGCGGCTTGTAATCACTGCCGCGTGCGCCTTCGTGCAGGTTCACGCTTTGCAGTGCGCCGGTGAACGCGAAGAACAGCAACGCGGGCGCGGTGAACACACCGAGGTACAGGTGCAGCGTACGGAACGATTTCAACCAGCGGTGCGCGGCGGCCATGCGGCGGGTTCAGCGAAAAGGTGCGGCATCATCCCACGAATAAGAATCATTCGCAAAAACAGGAAGAATCCGCCTGCCTTTCGTCTCAACCCCTGAGCACGCGGCAGGCATACTGACGCGATCACGTTCGTGGGCAGCACATGTTTCGACTGCACACCTCCAACGATGCCGCCAGGCTGGCCGATGCGCTGGGCGGGCAACTCCGCGCGGCGCGGGACAACCCGCTGGTGCCTGCGCGGGTGCTGGTGCCGCACGCGGGAATCCGGCGCTGGCTGCAGGTGCACTTGGCCGAACGACTCGGCGTGATCGCGAATATCGAGTTCACGCCGCCCGCGCAGTTCACGTGGGAATTGTTGCGCGCGGCGCGCTCCGACCTGCCGGAACGCTCGCCGTTCGATGTCGAGGTGCTGCGCTGGCATATATATGCATTGCTGGGCGAACGGCTGGATGGCGCGGCGCTGGCGCCGCTGCGGGAATACCTGGCGTCCGGTGGCGATCCGCTGCGCCGTTTTGCGTTGAGCTTCGAACTCGCACGCGTGTACGAACGCATGCAGGGTTACCGGCGCGAAAAGCTTTTGCAATGGGAGCGCGGTGGCGGCAAGGACGACTGGCAAGCCGAATTGTGGCGACGCTTGCTGCCGCGTGTGGGTGGCATGTCGCGCGCGGCGCGGGTGGACGAATGGCTGCGTGCGTTCGATCCGGACTATCCCCCCGCCGGTAGCTCCGATGAAAAACCCGCGCCGCCGGGCCTGCCCGAACACTTTACGTGTTTCGCCTGCGCCAACGTGTCGCCCGACGTGCTGCGGATGCTGGCGGTCGCGGGGCGCCATTGCGACGTGGACTTCTTCCTGCCGCTGCCCTCGCACGAATACCTGGGCGACACACCCACGACGCGCCACGAAGTCCGCGAACGCCTGCAGCAAAAAGACGACGGCAATCCGCTGATCGTGTCGCTGGGCGGCGCGGCAGCGGAGCTCCTGGAGCTGCTCTACGGCTACGGGCACGTTCAGCCGGACGATGAAATCGATTTGTTCGACGAGAACATCGCACGCGGCACGCTGCTCGGCCGGGTGCGCGACGATATCCTGAATCACGCCGCGCCGCGCGATGACGATCGCGCGGAACGGCCCGACGACTCGCTGCAATTCCACGCTTGCCACACGCCGCTGCGCGAGGTGCAAACCCTGCACGACGCACTGCTGGCGCTGTTTGAAAAACACGAGAGCCTGCAGCCGCGCGACGTTGCCGTGATGATGCCCGACGTCGCCGCCTACCGCCCCGCGATCGAAGCGGTGTTCGGCGGCATCCATCGCGGCGACACGCGTTTCATCCCCTACAACCTCGGCGACCTCGGTGCCGCGGCCCAGCATCCTGCCGCGGAATTGTTCTTGAAGCTACTGGATGCGCCGGCCTCGCGCTGGGAACTGGACGAGCTGACCGGGGTGCTGGCCGCAACCGGCGTCATGCGACGCTTCGATCTCGACGCCGATGCGCTGGAACGCCTGCGCGCGCGCCTGCACGACGCGGGCGCACGTTGGGGCGAGGACGAACACGCGCGCGAACGCGCGGGCGCCGGCGACTACCGTGAATTCAGCTGGGCATTCGCGATCGACCGCATCGTGGCGGGGTTCGCCTGCGGCGACGGCGACGACGCCCTGGTCGGCGACACCGCGCCGCTGCCCGGCGTGGAGGGCCAGGCCATCGCGCACCTGGACGCCGCGCTCGCGGTCACCGAAACCTGGCGGCGCCTGCGCGAGGAATCGCGGCATCCGCGCCCAGCCGTGGAATGGCAACGCCTGCTCAACGAAACCTTCGACGCGTTGTACCAGCCCGATCCCGACGATTTGGCCGAAACCCGCACGCTGGAACGCGTGCGCGCGGCGCTGGCCCAACTTGCCGCCGATTGTGCCGCAGCCGCTCCCGTACCGGCCCTGCCATGGACGGACCTGCGCGCGTACCTCGTCGATGCGCTCGCGTCGCCCGATCCGGCCGAGCGCCTGTTCACCGGCGGCGTCACCTTCTGCGGCATGGTGCCGTTGCGGGTGGTGCCGTTCCGGGTGATCTGTCTGCTCGGCATGCACGAGGACGCGTTTCCGCGCCGCGAGCCCGGCGGGCTCGATCCGCTGGCGGCCGATCGCCGCGCCGGAAATGCGAGGCGCGGCGACCGCGACGTGCGCGCCGACGATCGCCTGCTGTTCCTGCAACTGCTGGCCGCCGCGCGCGATGCCTTCTATGTCAGCTGGGCCGGTCGCGACGCACAGACCAACAAGGACCTGCCGCCGGCCGCGATGGTTACCGACCTGATGCGGTTGTTGCGTGACGATTACCTCGCTGATGGCGCCGGCAAGGACGCGCTGCCGCGCAAGGCGCCGCTGCACCCGTTTTCCGTCGGACTGTTCAAGGCCGGCGCACCGCAAAGCTACGCCGGACAGTGGCTGCCCGCGGCGCACACGCGGGTGCACAGTGATCACGCCGCACCACCGTTCATCGTGGACGAGCTTGCACTGACCACGGATGCGCCGACGGAAATCGGCCTCGATGACCTGAAACGCTTTCTGGAAAATCCCGCCCTCGGATTCCTGCGGCACGCACTGCGGATGCGCTTGCCGCGCGACGTGGATGCCGAAGCCAACCTCGAACCGTTGCAGCCGGACCACCCTCTGCTGCGCTACCAACTGACGCGCGCCGCGCTGGACCACGGCGATGCCGCGGCCGAAGAACAGAAAGCATTGTTCAGCGCACGCGGACTGCTGCCGCCCGGCGCGCTGGCCGACGCCGCACTGGCGATCGCACGCACCCGCGCAGGACTGCTGCGCCGCGAGCGCGACGCATTCGTGCAGGGCGCGGTGCCGGCGCGTTGCGAAGGCACGCTGGATTTCGGCAACGGCCGGCATCTGACCGGTGCGGTGGACGACGTGTACCCACACGGCCTGCTGCGCGCCGATCCCGGCAAGCTCGACGGCAAGCGCGCGCTGCGCGCATGGATCGACACCTTGTTCGCCGTTGCAGTCCGTGGCGAAGCCATGGGTTGCCACTTGCTGTGGCTGAAGGACGACGAAACCGCAAAACATTTCGATATCACCGCCATCGAACCGAATCACGCGCGCAAGGCACTCGAATGCCTGCTCGGACTGATGCACGCCGGCCTGCGCCGCCCGCTGCCATTTGTCGTAGGCGCATCGTGGGACAGCCTGAAACGCGAGCGCACCCAGAAAGGTGAGGCCCCACCGGAAGAATTCGCCGAACACCTGCGCAGCGCGGTCGCGAAAGCTGACGACGACTTCAACGGCAGAAGCGATTTCGATGAAACCGCGATGCGGATCGCCTGGCGCGGCATCGACATCGCCAACGCGGACTCACTCGACGACTGGTATCGAATCGCCGCACAGATCCTGCCGCGGTTCGAAGGCGTGCCGGTGAAACACGGCGGTACGTCATGAACACGTTGCACGATCCACTGCAACTGCCACTCGATGGCATCCGCGTAGTCGAGGCCAATGCCGGCACCGGCAAGACCTTTACCATCGCGGCCCTGTACCTGCGCCTGATCCTCGAGCAAGGCCTGAAGCCGGAGGAAATCGTGGTCGCGACGTTCACGCGCGCGGCCACGGCCGAACTCTCCGAACGCCTGCGCGACTGGCTGGCGCGGGCCACGCAGGCGCTGCTGGATGACGAGCCTGAACGCGAACGCGACGGCGAAGTCGGCGAACTTCCGATGATACGTCGCATCATCAAGCAGGCGCGCCGGCAGGCCGAACAAGCCGGTGACACCAACCCCCTTGGCAACTTGCGCAAACGCGCAAGCGATGCTTCGCTCGCGATCGACACTGCGCAGATTTCCACCCTGCACGGTTTCTGCTTCCGGGTACTCGGCGAATTCGGTTTCGATACCGGCAGCAGCTTGCGCTGCCCCGAACTGATCGAGGACATGCGCGCGCTCGACCTGGAGATCGTCCGCGACTTCTGGCGACGCGGCAGCGGCGATGTCGCGACGGCGACGCTGCTCGCCGACACCTGGGGCGATCCCGACAGCCTCGCGAAGCAGGTGGGCGATCCGCGCTGGGAAGATCGCACGATCGAATTGCCGCGACCGGACTTCGCCGCGCTCGATGCCGGCTTCGATGCAGCGCGCACGCGCCTCGCTGCGTGGGGCGAAACCGAGGCCGCGGCGTTCGAAACCGAACTGCAGCGTTGCCTGTCCACGCCGCGCACGCGCGCGGCTTGCATGCAGGCTTGGCATGCCTTGCACGACTGGGCGATCACGTCATCGACGGAATCCGCATTCGATGGGTTCGACGCAAAGACCGTCACCAGCATCGGCGCCGAGAAGATAGAAGGACTGACACCCAAGGGTATGCGCCCCGAAGGCCAAGTGTTCGACGACCTCGCCGCGCTGGCGCACGCCCATGCCGCGATCGCCGCTGCCCACGAATACGAGGAAAAATTCCGCGGCGCCGAACTGCTGTGCGAGGCGCGCACTTTCCTGGAAGAGCAACGCGCACACCGGCTCGACGAACGCGGGCTGATGGGCCACGACCAGGCGGTACGCGCACTCGAAGCGGCCTTGGCGAGGGACGACGCGGATCGCGTCATCACCGCGATCCAGCTGCGCTGGAAGGCGGCACTGATAGACGAATTCCAGGACACCGACGACGCGCAATGGAACGTGGTGCGCAAGCTGTTCGGCGACACCACGCTGATCCTGGTCGGCGACCCCAAGCAGGCGATCTACGGCTTCCGCGGCGGCGACGTGTTTGCGTGGCGCAAGGCGACCGACCATGCAGCAGGTGAACGCCTCGCGCTCACGACCAGCTACCGCTCGGGGATGCGCTTGTGCAGCGCGGTCAACGCGCTGTTCGGCGTCAAGGACGCCTTCATCGACACGGCCATCGGTTACCACGACGTCGCGGCATCGGAACGTTCGCAACGCTGCGCCGTGCTCCGCGATGGCGCCGCGTTGCCGGGCATCGAATGCTGGTCGTTTGCCGCCGCCGATCTCGGGCAACCCGACGGCAAGGCGGCTTCCAAGGATCGCGCACGATCCGCACTGGAACGGTGCACCGTGCACTGGATCGCCGCGATGCTGGGATCGGCCACGCTGCGCGACAAGGACGGGAGGGAGAAATTGCTGCAACCCAAAAGCGTCGCGGTGCTGGTGAACAGCAATGACGAGGCGGCCTCGCTGCAGGCAGCGTTGGGCGAGGCGGGCATTCCCGCGTGCAGCAACCTGCGCGCCAGCGTGTATGCAAGCGACGAAGCCGATGACCTTGCATTGCTTCTGGAAGCGCTGGCCGAACCCGCCGACGCCGACCGCGCCCGTGCCGCCTGGGCCAGCCGGCTCATCGGCAGGTCCGCAAACGAGATCGCTGCAACCTTGACCGGTGACGACGGCGCGCCGCAGCGCGCAGCCGCCGAATGGGCGGCCGCGGTACGCCGCCACGGCGTGCTGGCGTGGCTGCACCAACTGGCCGCCGACGCTGCACCACGCCTGCTGGAACAGCCTGACGGGCAGCGCCGCGTGTCGAACTATCTGCAGCTGGCCGAACTGTTGCAGGCAGACCAGGCCGCGGGATTGGGTGCGGCCGATCTTGCAGCGCGCCTCGCGCGCCGGCGCGCCGAAGCCGGCGACGACAGCGACGCCGACAGCGCACGCCTGCGCCTGGATACCGATGCCGACGCGGTCACGGTGTCCACCGTGCACGCCGCCAAGGGCCTTGAATACGACGTGGTGATCTTGCCGTACGCGGGTTTTGCGAAGAACCCCTCGAAAAAGCGCGACCAGGTGACGCTGCACTGGTACCACGACGGCAAGGGTGACGCGCGTGTCGCGCTCGGGTCCGGGCCGGTGGTCGCCGATGCCGAACGGCACGCGCAAGCAGAAGCGCTGGCCGAGGACGTGCGCAAGTTGTATGTCGCCGTGACCCGCGCACGCGCGTTGTGCGTCGTGCCGTGGGGGCGCATCAACGACGCCGAGTACGGCGCCCTGTCCCACCTGTTGCAGGTTGCAGGGCGCACCGAACGGCTGCCGCTTGGGGACGCGGAATGCGCCACGGCGCTCGCCGAACTGCGTCGGCGCGCACCTGGCGCCATCGGCATCGTGGAATGGAACGACATCGCCGCCGCCGACCGCTGGCAGGCGCGCGAGCCGGACCCGGTCGCCTCCGAGCCGCGCCCCTTCACGCGCACCGGCATCGAACGCGACTGGACCGTGTGGTCATTCTCGCGGCTGGTGCGCGGCAGCCACAATGCCGCCGCGGACACCTTGCCCGGCTCCGGTGATGGGGACGACATGCCATATGAAGGCGGGCCATCTGACGGCGGGCCGTCGGACAGCGAGAACCTCGGCGGCGCGCGCTTCGGCAGCGCGGTGCACGAAGTATTCGAGCGTACCGATTTCGCCGCGTGGCGTGACGCGAACGGTGTGCCGGCACCGCAACGCGTGCTGATAGAGCGTGCGCTCGCCGACCAGGGTATCGCCAGGGGCACGGCACTGCCGCAGGCGGTGGACGCGGTGGGCGCGATGCTGCACGACGCCTTGAACGCAATGCTGCCGTGCGGTGCGCGGCTGGCGGACATCGCGCCGGATGCCCGCCGTGCAGAGATCGAATTCCACATGGCGCTGGCGCCAGCCGACTCGAGTCGCCTGTTCGCCCTGCTGCACCAGCATGGCTACCAGAAGGAGCGCCGATCCATCGCCGCCGAGCGTCTACGTGGGCTCTTGACCGGCAAGATCGACCTGACCTTCCGGCACGACGCGCGTTTCTGGATCGTCGACTGGAAGACCAACCGTTGCCCGCCGTATGACGCCGCCGCACTCGAGGCCGAGATCGCACGCCACGATTACGACCTGCAGTGGATCATCTATACCCTGGCGCTGCACCGCTGGCTGGGCATGACGCTCCCCGGCTACCACTACGATCGTGATTTCGGCGGCGTGTACTACCTGTTCGTGCGCGGCATGCGGCATGGCGAAGGCGTGCGCGCCGACCGGCCCAGACGCGAATTGATCGACGCGTTGGATGAAATGTTTCCAGCGCCGCGGCGGGAAGCCGCATGAGCGCGACCTTCGAACCGCTGTTGCGATCGGGCCGGCTGCGCCGCGCCGACGCCGTGCTGGGCGACTGGATCGTGCGGGCGTTTCCGGATTCGCCGCCGGAAGTGGCGCTCGCCGCCGCACTGGCCGCGCGCGCGGTCGGTGACGGGCACAGCGCACTCGATCTTGCGCGCGCGCGGGAATGGTTCGAGCAACTCGACGGCATCGGCAAACCACCGGAGCTGCCCGAACCCGCTGCGTGGCAGGCGACGCTGCGCACCGCATCCGGCGTCCGTCGCACGCAACATGGCAACCTGCCCGCACCGCTGACACTCGATGCCCAGGGACGCGTGTACCTGTCGCGTTACTTCGATGCGGAACAACGCGTCGCGACAGCGCTGGTCGCACACGCATGCAGCGATGTCCGGCCTTCGGTTCCCGATCCCCGGCCTCCGGACATCGAACTCGACGACCAGCAGCAACGCGCCATCACCACCGCACTCACGCACCGCTTCATCCTCATCACCGGTGGCCCAGGCAGCGGGAAGACCTTTTCGGTCGCGCACATCCTCACGGCATTGGTGGATGGGCCCCGCACGCGCATCGCACTGGCCGCACCCACCGGCAAGGCCGCGGCGCGGCTCGGCGAATCGCTGCGCGCGCAACTCGCACGGATGACGTTGCCGGATGCCATCGCCGATGCCGTGCCGCGCGAGGCTTCTACGTTGCACCGCCTGCTCGGCATCTCGCCATGGCGTGCCCGGCCGCGTCATCACCGCGATGCACCGTTGCCGTACGACGTGGTGGCGGTCGACGAAGCGTCGATGGTGGATCTGCCGTTGATGGCACGGCTCACCGATGCACTGGCACCCCACGCGCGATTGATCCTGCTGGGCGACCCCAACCAGCTTTCGGCGGTCGAGGCCGGCAACGTGCTGCCGGCACTGGTGGATGCCGCATCCACACCGCCGTTCGCCGCCTGCCACGTCGCGCTCGCGGGCAGCCATCGTTTCGGAACGGGTTCCGCGCTGGGCCGGTTGGCGCAGGCGATC
>JAGWZT010000329.1 GCA_018971925.1 Lysobacteraceae bacterium
TCGCGCGCAAGTACCACCCGGACAAGAACAAGGAAGCCGGCGCCGAGGACAAGTTCAAGGCCATCAGCGAGGCCTACGAGGTTCTGCACGACAAGCAGAAGCGTGCTGCCTACGACAACGTGCGCGCGGGCGGGTATCGCGCGGGCGACAACTTCCGGCCGCCGCCGGGCTGGCAACAGCAGGCGCCGGGCGGTTTCGAATTCCGCGATTTCGGTGGTGATGGTGGCGATGCCGGCGGGTTCAGCGATTTCTTCGAATCACTGTTTGGCGGGCGTGGCGGCGCAGGGCCGCGCGCGCAACGCGGACCGATGCGCGGCAACGACGTGCGCGCGGGTGTCGAGATCGACCTGCACACCGCGTATTCCGGCGGCAGGCAGCGCCTTGGCCTGCGTGACACGACGGGCGAGCGCACGCTGGAAGTGAACATTCCTGCCGGCATCCTGCCGGGCAAGGTGATCCGCCTGGCGGGACAGGGAGAGCCCGGTTACAACGGCGCGCCCGCGGGCGACCTGCTGATGGAAGTGCAGGTGCGTGAGGATACGCGGTTCAAGTTGCACGGGCACGACGTGGAAGTCGAGGTGCCGGTGTCGCCGTGGGAAGCCGCACTGGGTGCCAAGATTCCGGTACCGACGCTGGGCGGCAACGTGGAACTGAAGATTCCCGCAGGTTCGCGCAGTGGCCGGAAATTGCGCCTGAAGGGCCGCGGCATGCCGGGGCGGACGCCGGGCGACCAGATCGTCACGCTCTCGATCCAGATTCCGCCGGTCGACACCGACAAGGCGAAAGCGGCTTACACGGCGTTCGAGAAAGCGTTCGAAGGATTCGATCCGCGCACGTAGCGGACGTTACTGATGATCGATCACTTGCCCAGATTTTCGCTCAGCGCTTTGGTCAGTTCCGCCTCGTTCACCGGCTTGGTGACGAAGGCTCTGGCGCCCTGGCGCATGCCCCACACCTTATCGGTTTCCTGATCCTTGGTGGTGACCAGGATCACGGGGATGTGCGCGGTGCCGGGGTCCTTGGAAATCGCGCGGGTGGCCTGGAAACCGTTGAGGTTGGGCATCACGACATCCATCAGCACGAGGTCGGGCTTGTCGCGTTTGGCGGCTTCGACGCCGGCCGCGCCATCGGTGGCGGTGAGTGTCTGGTGCCCGAGTTTTTCGACCAGCCGTTTCAGGCCTTCCAATTGCGACGGCGAATCGTCAACGATCAGGATGCGTGCCATGCAAAACTCCCCACAACGGAAGCGCACATTGTAGGGAACCGGAACCTGAAGTGCCATGCTTGCGGCGAGGGGTGCGTCGCCCTCGAATCATCACAAAGCAGCGCGAATATTTTCCGTGATTTCAGGACTTTGCCGGCGGATTGGAAAGTCAATCCGACACGCGATCCGACGCGATCCGGACCAGCGTGCGGCCGAATGATTGGCCCGAAAGCATGGCGTCGAACACACTCGGCAACCCGCCCAGCACGACTTCGCGGGTGCAGACACTGTCCAGGTGCGCGGGCTTCCAGTCGGAAGCGAGGTGCTGCCAGATCGCTTCGCGGATGTCGCGCGCGGTGCCAGCCGAGGCAGTACCGAGCAGGCTGACGCCGCGGATGATGAAGGGCATCACCGTGGTATCGAGTTTGGCGTCCGCCGCGAGCCCGATGCTGGCGACATTCCCATACGGCGCGGTGCAGGCGAGCAATTGCGCGAGCAGCGAGCCGCCCGCGTTGTCCACCGCGCCGCCGAAACGCGCCGATTCCAATGGGTGGTCGCCGAGATCCAATTCGCGGCGATCCAGCACTTCGCGCGCACCGAGCGTTTTCAGGAAGGCCGCGCGTTCGGGCTTGCCGCTGATCGCGTGCACCTCGAAACCGGCCCGGTTGAAAATATCGACGGCCAGCATGCCCACGCCACCGGTCGCGCCCGTCACCGCGATCGGTCCGAGTTCCGGCGACTGGCGGTTGTCGTGCATGCGGTACAGCGCGAGCGCGGCGGTGAAGCCCGCGGTGCCGAGGATCATGCTTTCGCGCAGCGACAATCCTTTCGGCAGCGGTATCGTCCACTTGGCATCGAGCCGCGTGTATTCGGCATAACCGCCATCGCGCGTTTCCGACAAACCGCAACCGGTGCACAGCACCGCGTCGCCTTCCCTGAACTTTGGATCGGTGGATGCGGTTACGTGGCCCGCGACGTCGATGCCGCCGTTCAGCGGGAACCGGCGCAGGATCTTGCCCCTGCCGGTGCCCGCCAGCGAATCCTTGTAGTTGACCGACGAAAACGCAGTCCTGATGATGACTTCACCGGGCGACAGGTCATCCACATGCATCGATTCGATGCCCGCGCGATAGCCGCCATCCTCATTTCGGATGCGGAAGGCTTGGAAGGGGGACACCGAAATCTTCAGCCGCGACGACTTTGATTCGCCGGAGCAGGCTTCGCCGAGCGTTCGGCGATGTGCAGCAAGCCGCGCAGTGCCTCGTTCACCGACTCCGAATCGGGGAACGCCCTGGCCACGTCTGGCGACAACAACACAAGGTTGGTGCCGCCCGCGAATCGCTTGCTGTACTTGCCGCGCACGCCCTGGCCAAGGTCCTCTCGGCGATATTCGGTGCGCAAGGTATCCCGCTCCGATTTTTCAACCTTCCTCGTAGATTTTGTGCTCATGTCGGGTCGCCTCTCGGGCGCTGATGATGCGAAGACGGTCGTGACGTTCGGTGTGTGCAACCGTCAACGCCAGCGGATCACCGAAGATAGTTGCCGCTTCCTCGAATGTAACACCGTGCTTGCGTCGATTGGCGGCGGCTTTGGCACGGTTTCATTCGAAGTCCATGAGGGAGTATAGACCGGCCTAGTTGGCCTTGTGGATCGCCCGCTTGTCCACCGACAACGCGGCTTCGTGCACGACTTCGGACAGGGTGGGGTGGGCGTGGATGATGCGCGCCAGGTCTTCGGACGAACCCTTGAATTCCATCGCGACCACGCCTTCGGCAATCAGCTCGGAGACCTCGGGGCCGCACATGTGCACGCCG
>JAGWZT010000330.1 GCA_018971925.1 Lysobacteraceae bacterium
GGCGCTGTCGATCAGCTTCTGTCCGTTCGCGTCGACCTTGAAGTGCACGTTTGCATTCTGGGTGACCAGATTCACCGCGAGCATCTGGCCCGCCGTCACCGCGACCGTGTAATCGCGCGCCGAACCTTGCGCGTCCAGCGTCCCCACTTCCTGCGCCCACGGATTGTTGTTTTCGAAGGTCACCGTGGTGGCTTCGACCTGCATGTCCGACTGGCCGTATTGGCCGATTTGCAGTGCGTACTTCGGTTTCTCGTCGCGCTGCATCGCGTCGGGCTGGACGTAAACGTGGATCGTGTAGGTCGCCGCCGCCGTACCAGCGGGCGCCGACCAGGTGGTGGCGCCGGTCCGGTAAGTGTCGACCAGCTGCTTGCCGCTGGTTTCGTTCTTGATCTTGAAGAAGATGTTCGGGTCGCGCGTGATCAGGTTGATCTGCAGGATCTTGCCGGGCTCGATGCCGACCGAATAATCGTGGTAGTAGTCGTAGCGGTCGAGGGTGTCCACTTCCTGGACCCAATGGGTGTTGGGCTGAAAGGTCACGCTGACCGGCGAGCTGGCGATCGCGGGGGGGACCATGCAGGCACCGGCGACGCCGATCACGAAGGCGGTGGCAATGAAATGGATTCGGTGGAACGGTGACATGGACAATCCTCACACGGTAGGTTGGGGCGCCTTGCGGTTTGCAGGTGCCGTCGGCAGTCGGAATCCGGAGAATCGAAACGCTCTCCAGCATACTACCTTGGGCGGCGCGACGGCCACCGTGCATGCGGCGACCGTCAAGCGTCAAACGCGCATCAATGCCCACGCACGTGCGCCTGGCATGCGCTGCCGTCGGTCACCTGCGTGACCGCGCCCGCGACGGCGCTCACGCTGCGGCTGTAGCACGCGCCGCGCGAATCGGTAAACGTGTAGCCCTGCGATGCCTGCTGTCCGGTCGGGCCGGTGAAGGCCCCGTTCGCATCGAAGTTCAGGGTGTCGGCAGCGTTGTCGGACTGGCTGCGGCTCGAGGCGAAATGTCCGCCGGGGCCGCCTTCGCTGTATTGCCGCGAGTAGTTCTGGTTGACGGTGGTCGCCTGGGTTTCGCTGCCGTCGCTGGCGACCAGCAGGTTGATGTCCATGTCAAGGGGGAATGACCAGTTTGTCGTCGTGTTGGCGGGGCTGCCGTCGTAGGGCCGGCCATACGAACGTTGCGAGGACGAGCTGGTCTGCTGAATGTCCTGCTCGAACTGTGAATTGCTGGCCACGATCAGCTGGCTGTTGCCGAAACGGACATCCTGCACCACGTTCGATGGCACCCGCCCGTGCGGCGTGTCGAGGTAGCCGCGGGTCACGAGGCTGTGGCGCGAAGTGACGGCGAGGGCGAAATGGACGCCGTCGGGATTGGCCGTGTTGGACTGCACCGGATGTATGCCGCTGTCGCTGTCCTGGGTGAGCGCGCCCGTCAGTTGCGTGGCAGCGCGATCCTGATACAGCACCAGCGTCGCGGCCGTTGCGAAGTATTGGCTGTTGTTCTTGAAGGTCGGGTCGCCGGTCACCACGCTGACGCTGATGGTGTGCGGTTGACCGTTGTCCAGCAGGCCGGCGAATGGCGTGATATTCACCTGGTACGGCTCGAAGTCGAGGGTCTGCACGCCGGGGATCGGCCGCCACAGGTAGGGATCGACGCCGCCGGTGAAAACCCAGCCCGAGATCGGCACGATGCCGGCAGGCTTGCCGTCGATGCTGACTTCGGCTTCGCGGAATGCGGTGCCACCGCAGCCGGTGAGGTCGATGTAGGTATCGGGACCGCATGAGTACCAGAACTCATCGCCCGATTGCGGCTGCGCGATCACGTCCAGATACGCGCGATCGATGTTGGTCGGCAGCGTGAAGGTGCGGGACAGCGGCGCTCCATCGGTGTTGATGTTCGCGTAAACGCCGGCCGGGTCGGAGGAAAGCGAGAGCACCTGGTCGGGAACGCGCGGCGCGGGGAATTCCGGTGTTGCCGGGTAGAAATCGAGTTCCGCGCCGCCGGTGATCGAACCGTTGTAGGTGCTGTTGTAGATGTTGTACAACGCGGTGTTGCCGGGTTGCGGCGACATCAGCAGCGAGGCGAGGTTGGTGACATCGCGTTCGACGTGCCAGCTCGGGGCGCGCGCTGCGGAAGGTTCCTGGGTGGTGCCGAAGTAGATGTTGGTGCCGCCGATCCACACGCTGGCGGTCCGGTCGAACTGGCGCCCGGTGGTGACGTGGTAGTCGGCCTTGAACACGACCTTGTTCCACGGGCCATGGCAGGCGGCGGGCGGCGTGTAGCTGAAAGGATGATTGGCGTAATCGTCGAACGTCCCGGTGGTCGAGCTGGCCGTGTACAGCGTTACCACGCAGGGTGTTTCCGCGGGCACGGGCACCAGCGGGTCGGCCACGGCGGCGCCGGTTTCGCCGATGGCGATCGGTGGGCCCATGATGGGTTGCGATGCCATGGCGGCAGCCGTTCCCGTGATGACCAGAAGACCTGCGGTTAATATCAACGCCTTGTTGGGTGAGCCGGTATTCGACGATGCGTGCATGGTGCCGTCCTCCGATGTGGTCGATGTCCCCCTGTCAGTCCGCGCAGCCTAGCATCAAAAGTGACGAAAAGTTACACCTGCGTCGCAGAGATTCATTTGTGAAACCACTTCACCCTTGGAAGGAAACGAACCGACATGCTGCTGACCATCGCGATCATTGCCATCACCTGCCTCGTTTCGTGGATGGCGTTCAAGGATCGCAAGTTGATGCAGCGGTTGCTGCTGTGGCCGCCCGCGGTGCAGAAGAAACACGAGTACTGGCGACTGCTGAGTTACGGGCTGGTGCACGCCGACTTCCAGCACCTGCTGTTCAACATGATCACGCTGTTCTTCTTCGGGCGCGCGCTGGAGGGATTTTTTGCGCGCTACCTCGGGTCGTTCGGGTTCCTCTGGTTCTATCTCGGCGGCCTGCTGGCATCGATCCTGCCGACGTACATCAAGAACCGGAACAACGCGAACTACCAGAGCC
>JAGWZT010000331.1 GCA_018971925.1 Lysobacteraceae bacterium
GCGGGCAACGCCGAAGGTGCGCGGCGGACAGCCTGTCTCCACGCCATCGTCGAAGGAGTTGGGGTTCTGGAATGGACTGGGGGGTTTCACGAAGGACGGGCGCGAATACGTCACCATCCTGCGTGATGGCGCGAGCACGCCGGCGCCATGGTCGCACCTCGTCGCCAATCCGGATTTCGGGTTCCTGGTGACGGCCACGGGTGGCGGCTATTGCTGGGCGGGGAACAGCCAGCAGAACCAGGTCACCGCCTGGTCGAATGACGCTGTGCGTGATCCGCCGGGCGAGGTTTTTCTGTTGCGGGACGCGGACGATGGTGCCGAGTGGAGCGCGACGGCGTCGCCGATTCGTGCGGGCGGAGCGGTGTACGTCGCGCGCTTCGGGCCGGGTTACGCGCGCTTCGATGCCAACGTGCACGGCATCGAAACCGAGCTGGTGCAATGCGTGGCCGCCGCCGATCCGGTGAAGGTTTCGCGGCTGCGTTTGCGCAACCGCAGCGGGCGCGCGCGGCGTATCGCCGTTGCGCAAGTGGTGGCGTGGATGCTCGGGCCGATCGGAAGTGACCCGCGTGCGACGACCCAGGCCGAATCCGACGCCGCCCGCGGTGCGGTGTTCGCGCGCAATGCCTGGCGCGAAGAGTTCACGCAAGCCCTGGCGTTCATTGCCTGCGGCACGAAGGGCGCGAAGCCGGGCAGCGAGGCTGGCCCGCGGAGTGCCATCGTGACGACTGTGGAACTCGGGCCTGACGCAAGCGCCGAGATCGTATTCGTGTTGGGCGAAGGCACGGATCGCGCAACCGCACAGGCGTTGGTCGATCATTACCGCCGCGCCGATTTCGATGCCTTGCTCGAAGGCGCGCGTACGCTCTGGGATGGCGTGTTGGCACCATTGCAAGTCGAGACGCCGCAACGTTCGGTCGACCTGCTGGTGAACCGCTGCCTGCCTTACCAGGTTCTCGCCTGCAGGTTGTGGGCGCGCACCGCGTTCTATCAGGCCAGTGGCGCCTACGGTTTTCGCGACCAGTTGCAGGACGTCGCCGCGCTGTGCATCGCACGGCCCGATCTCGCGCGCGAACACATTCTTCTGTCCGCCTCGCGCCAATTCGAGGAAGGCGACGTGCAGCACTGGTGGCTGCCGCCGTCGGGCAAGGGCGTGCGCACGCGCATCGTGGACGACCGGTTGTGGCTGCCGTTCGTGGTTGCGCACTACATCGAAATCACCGGCGATGCCGCGATCCTTGAAAAGGGCGTGCCGTTCCTCTGCGGCGATGTACTGAAGCCGGAGCAAACGGATGCGTTCTTCAAACCCGGCACGTCGCCGGATGCGGGTAATCTGTTCGAGCACTGCGCGCGTGCGATCGAAGCGAGCCTTGCGACCGGCGTGCACGGCCTGCCGTTGATGGGCACCGGCGACTGGAACGATGGCATGAATCGGGTCGGTGCGGGCGGCAAGGGCGAAAGCGTGTGGATGGGCTGGTTCCTGATCAAGGTGATCGGTGATTTCGCGCCGTTCGCCGAGGATCGCCGCGACGCACGCCTGGCGCGCTGGCGTGACCATGCGCGCGCGCTGGAACTGGCGCTTGAAACCAAGGCGTGGGATGGCGCGTGGTACCGGCGCGCGTTCTACGACGACGGCACGCCGCTGGGCACGTCGGCCGACACGGAATGCCGCGTCGAATCGATGGCGCAATCGTGGGCGGTGATCAGTGGCCGCGGCGATGCCGAACGCTGCCAACGCGCGATGCGCGCGGTGAACGAGAACCTGGTGCGGCCGAGCGAGGGGTACGTTGCGTTGTTCTCAGAACCCTTCGACAAGACCGCGCACGACCCTGGCTACATCAAGGGCTATCCGCCCGGGCTGCGCGAAAACGGCGGCCAGTACACGCACGGCTCGATCTGGTCGCTGATCGCGTTCGCGATGCTCGGGGACGGCGACAAGGCCGGCGAATTGCTGGAGATCTTCGACCCGATCCGGAAGTCCGACACCGCGGAAAAACTGCGACGCTACAAGGTCGAACCCTACGTCGAATGTGCGGACGTCTATTCGGTCGCACCGCACACGGGTCGCGGCGGCTGGACCTGGTATTCGGGTTCGGCCGGCTGGCTGTATCGCGCGATCGTGGAATGGGTGCTGGGCTTTCGCCTGCACGGCGACACGTTGCGAATCGAACCGTGCATCCCGCGCAAGTGGAAGGGCTTCCGGTTGACCTATCGCCGCGGCAACACGGCGTGGCGGATCGAGGTGGAAAACCCCGGCCACGCCTGCCACGGAGTCGCCGCGATCGAATTGGATGGTGTAACGTTGCAGGATTCAGGCGCCGGCATTCCGCTGACCGCTGACGGTGCCACCCACCACGTACGCGTCATCCTGCACAAGGAAACGAGTTGATGCCCACCGCCAAGTCCGATGCCTTCGTGTTTTTCGGTGCCACCGGCGATCTTGCGTACAAGCAGATCTTTCCGGCACTGCAGGCGTTGATCAAGGATGGCAAGCTGGACATGCCGGTGATCGGCATCGCGCGTTCGGGCTGGACCGTCACCCAGTTGCGCCAGCGCGCCGAGGACAGCCTCAAGGAACACGGCGGCGTGGACAAGGCCGCGTTCGCGAAGTTGTCGAAGCAGATGCAGTACATCGACGGCGACTACGGCGACGCCTCAACCTACGAGAAACTCCGCAAGGCGCTCGGTAATACCGAACATCCCCTGCATTACCTCGCGATTCCGCCCAGCATGTTCGTGCCGGTGGTGAAGGGGCTCGCGGCTTCCGGTTGCGCGCAGGGCGCGAGGGTGATCGTGGAAAAGCCGTTCGGCCGTGACCTGAACTCCGCGCGCGCGCTCAACCGCACGTTGCACCGCTTCTTCCGCGAGCACGACATCTTCCGCATCGATCATTACCTCGGCAAGGAACCGGTGCAGAACCTGCTGTATTTCCGTTTCGCCAACGCGCTGCTGGAACCGATCTGGAACCGCGACCACATCGCGAGCATGCAGATCACCATGGCCGAGGACTTCGGC
>JAGWZT010000332.1 GCA_018971925.1 Lysobacteraceae bacterium
ACCCAAACCTACGAGCTACTTGATCTTGGTGATCTTGCCCTCCGCGATAACCATCCATGGCCCGCCACCGACCGCAGCCTCTGCCTTGTAGGTCATGAGGGCCGGCGATACGTGCGCTTCAGTGTATCGAATATTGGTGTGCTTCTTTCCTGCGCCTTCGTCAAACTGGTACACCAGCTTGTTCCCATCGTAGGAACCGCCCTGATCGTATTCGCTCTCACCCAAGCTGCTGATGGAGTACTGCGTATAAGACTTCGTCTTCTGGTTGTAACTCAAAACGTTAAGGAATTCTCGCCTGCCTGTTGGCCCCGTTTCCTCACCTCGACAGACGATTTGAAACCTTCCGGCAAACCAGCTGCAAGTCATTTCGCTGGAAAGCTTGCCAGCCTTACCGAAGGGTCCACCCTTGGTTTCTCCCTGTCCTCTCCACGTGCCGACGTAGTAACCCAACTTCTGGATCGCAGGTCCTGCCTTGGGCGTTTGATTTGTCTGCGCCTGACCGAAGGCAATGCATGGTGCCAGCAAAAGGAAAACGAAAAACAGAGCGGCCCTCATCGAATCCTCCCTCCACGTGAAATCCAAGGAATTGCCACAAGCATGATGCTGGACTTCGCGTTCGCTTAGGCTAACCCATCTGCTCGCGGTTCCTACACATCCGGTGCGAGGTGCTCTTCCGAAGCGCCGTCGCCATTCGTAGCAACCGCCTCGTCATCCTCGCTTTCGATCTTCACCACGCCCACGAGTTTCTCGTCGTCCGGCAGACGGATCAGGGTGACGCCCTGGGTGTTGCGGCCGACCTGCGAGATTTCGGCAACGCGGGTGCGCACCAGCGTACCCTTGTCGGAAATCAGCATCAGCTCGTGGCGCGCATCGGTGCACACGGCCGCGACGAGTTTGCCGTTGCGTTCGGAGCACTGGATCGCGATCACGCCTTGCGAGCCGCGGCCCTTGCGCGGGAAATCCGCCAGTGGCGTGCGCTTGCCGTAGCCGCGTTCGGTGGCGGTGAGCACGTCGCACCCTTCGGCCTCGGTGTGCCGGTCCGCTACGATCATCGACACCACGTGGGCATCGTCGGTCAGGCGCATGCCGCGCACGCCGTGCGCGGTGCGGCCCATCGGGCGTACTTCGCCTCCCGCGAAGCGCGCGGCCTTGCCGTTGGAGGCGAACAACAGCACGTCGCAGTTGCCGTCGGTGAGTTCGGCTTCGACCAGCCCGTCGCCCTCGTCCAGGCCGATCGCGAGCTTGCCCTTCTGCAACTGGAACTCGAACTCCTTGAGCGGCGTCTTCTTGACGGTGCCGTTGCGGGTGGCAAAGAACACGAAACGGTCGTCGGTGTACTCGCGTACCGGCTGCACCGCTTGCACCTTTTCGCCCTCTTCCAGCGGCAGCAGGTTGACGATGGGACGGCCGCGCGCACCGGGGCCTGCTTCCGGGATGCGATACACGTCGAGCCAGTACACGCGTCCGTTGCTGGTGAAGGTCAGCAACGTGTCGTGGGTGTTGACGATCCACAGTTTCTCGACGAAATCCTCGTCCTTCATGTTGGTCGCAGAACGGCCCTTGCCGCCACGCTTCTGCGCGCGGTAGGTGTCCAGCGTCTGGCGCTTCACGTAACCCGTGTGCGAGAGCGTGACGACCACGTCTTCTTCCGCGATCAGATCCAGCGTTTCCAGGTCTTCCTGGGTGTGCAGGATTTCGGTGCGGCGCGTATCGCCGTACAGTTCACGCATCTCGACCAGTTCGCCGCGGATCACCGCCATCAACTTGTCGGGATCTTCCAGGATCGCGATCAGGCCGCGGATGGTTTCGAGCAGTTGCTTGTATTCATCGGTGAGCTTGTCCTGCTCCAGTCCGGTAAGGCGATGCAGGCGCATCTCCAGGATTTCCCTGGCCTGGATTTCCGAAAGCTGGTAGCCATCGTTCTTCAGGCCCGCGCGCGGATCGAGGTCTTCCGGCCGCGACGCACTCGCGCCTGCGGCAGCGAGCAGGTTCCTCACCATGCCCGGTTCCCAAGTGCGCGCCAGCATGCGCTCGCGCGCGACCTGAGGTGATTCCGAAGTCTTGATCAGGTCGATCATCGCGTCAATGTTGGCCAGCGCGACGGTCAGGCCTTCCAGAACGTGGGCGCGTGCGCGCGCCTTGCGCAGGTCGAAAATCGTGCGCCGGGTGACCACTTCGCGCCGATGGCGGATGAAGTGTTCGAGGATTTCCTTGAGGTTCAACAGGCGCGGCTGGCCATCGACCAACGCCACCATGTTGATGCCAAACGTAACCTGCAACTGGGTCTGCTGGAACAGGTTGTTCAGCACCACGTCGGCGGCGGCGTCGCGACGCACCTCGATCACCACGCGCATGCCGTCCTTGTCGGACTCGTCGCGCAGGCCGCTGATGCCTTCGACCTTCTTTTCCTTGACCAGCTCGGCGATCTTCTCGATCAGGCGCGCCTTGTTGACCTGGTACGGAAGTTCGGTGGCGATGATGGCCTCGTGGCCATGTTCATTGGTTTCAATCTCGGTCTTGGCGCGCACAAGCACGCGGCCGCGGCCGGTGCGATACGCCTGCACGATGCCGGCCGCGCCGTTGATGATGCCCGCCGTCGGGAAATCCGGTCCCGGCACGTGCTGCATCAATTCGTCGATGCTCAACTCGTGGTTGTCGATCAATGCAATCGTCGCGTCGATCACCTCGCCCATGTTGTGCGGCGGCACGTTGGTGGCCATGCCGACGGCGATGCCGGCCGAACCGTTGACCAGAAGGTTCGGCACGCGGGTCGGCAGGACCAGCGGTTCCTGTTCGCTCTCGTCGTAGTTCGGTCCGAAATCGACGGTTTCCTTGTCGATGTCGGCGAGCAGGTCGTGGGTGAGGCGCGCCATGCGCACCTCGGTGTAACGCATGGCGGCGGGGCTGTCGCCATCCACCGAACCGAAGTTGCCCTGCCCGTCCACCAGCATGTAGCGCAGCGAGAACGGCTGCGCCATGCGCACGATCGCGTCGTACACCGACGAATCGCC
>JAGWZT010000333.1 GCA_018971925.1 Lysobacteraceae bacterium
CGGCGGTGCACATGGAAGACCAGGTCGGGCAAAAGCGCTGCGGGCATCGTCCGGGCAAGGAAGTGGTGCCGAAGGAGGAAATGATCGATCGCGTGAAAGCGGCCGTCGATGCCAGGACCGATCGCGGTTTCGTGCTGATGGCGCGCACCGACGCGGCTGCAATGGAAGGCGTCGACAGCGCGATCGAGCGCGCGGTGGCCTACGTCGAGGCCGGCGCCGACATGATCTTTCCCGAAGCGATGAAGACGCTGGACGATTACCGCAAATTCAAACAAGCCGTGAAGGTGCCGATCCTCGCGAATCTCACGGAGTTCGGGTCCACGCCGTTCTTCACCGTAGGCGAATTGCGCTCTGCGAACGTGGACATCGCGCTGTACTGCTGCGGCGCGTATCGCGCAATGAACAAGGCCGCGTTGGGGTTCTACGAAATAGTGCGGCGTGACGGCACGCAGAAGGCGTTCGTGCCGCAGATGCAGACGCGCGAGGAGTTGTAC
Organism: Lysobacteraceae bacterium; assembly: GCA_018971925.1. Lineage (GTDB taxonomy): Bacteria > Pseudomonadota > Gammaproteobacteria > Xanthomonadales > Rhodanobacteraceae > 66-474. Next base: position 495 of record JAGWZT010000333.1, read on the forward strand.
GACTTCCTGGGCTACCACGCCTACGAAGACAAGCTCGACGAGTTGTTCGCGGCAGGGAAATAGGCCCCGCGATGACCGCTCCCCAGCATGACGAAGGCGCCCCGTCCCCGGCCGTGAAAAAACTGGGGCGCGAAATCCGCTACGACGCCGTCGCCGCGGTCATCGCCGCGCTGGTCGGCATGCTTGCCTTGGTCGTTGCCGGGTACACCGCTTACATCCAGCGCCAGCAGGTGCGCGCGCAGGTGTGGCCGTACCTGATGATGGCGGACAGCGACAACTCGTCCGAATACATGTGGTTCAACAAGGGCGTTGGCCCCGCGCAAGTGAAAACCGTGCAGGCTTTCGTGGACGGGAAGCCGCAGCGGAATTGGGCAGACGTCTTTCGGTCGATGCGGCTTGAAGATCTCAACTACGGGCAAAGTACGTTGAATGGCGACGTGCTGTCGGCCGGGGAAAAACTGGACTGGCTGCAGTTCAAGGAGCATGGCGACTTCCAGCGGTTTCGCGAGGCGGCCCATCAGATGAAACTCGATTTCAAGGTGTGCTACTGCTCGACGCTGGGCGATTGCTGGACGAATGATTCGACCAAGGGCTGGAACGATCGGCAGGCGGTCGGGGCATGTCCGCGATTGCCGGAATCCGGACGGTTCAACGATTGAGAGAGACGAATTGATGCCCGCGCGATCCAAGGCGGCCGAAACGATTCCGCACGTTGCCGCGCGGCAAGGCGGTTGACCGGCCATGTCGGAAGCGAACTCCCCATTGAAAGGGCCCGCGTCGAAAACGGACCGTCGCCGCGAGATCAAGTGGGACGCGGTCGCCGCGATCATCGCGTCGTTCGTCGGGTTTCTCGCATTGCTGGTTGCGGGTTACACTGCGTACATCCAGCGCTACACCGCCGAGATCCAGACGAAACAGGTGCAAGCGCAGGTGTGGCCGTGGCTGGTCGCCGGCAACAACGACAACGAGCTTTCCGTCGAAGTCCTCAACAAGGGCGTCGGCCCGGCGATTGTTCGCAGCGCGCAGGTTTTCGTCGATGGCAAGCCGCAACCTGATTGGCAGCACGTGTTGAAGGCGTTGGGCACGTTGCCGCATCAGTATTCGCAGGCGACACTCAACCCCAACGTGCTGACGCCCGACGAGAAAGTCCCGGTGATCCAGTTCGCGGACAAGGACGACTACAAGCGATTCAGGGCGGCCGCGGTCACGCACCTGACATTGGTCAACATCTGTTACTGCTCGACCCTTGGCGAATGCTGGATGTACAGCGACAAACACGCGGTCGGTTACAAATCGCTGGCGCAACTGGTGACGCCAGTCGATCAGTGTCCGAAGCTACCCGATGATGTCATTTTCAACAATTGACGGCGCGGTCCGGCCACTGCTGGCGATGATTCGAAGACGGAGAAAACCATGAGCGACAACGTACAAGCTCTTCCCAAGGCCAAGAAATCGGTGGCGCTGTCCGGCGTGGCGGCCGGCAATACCGCGCTGTGCACGGTGGGCCGCAGTGGCAACGATCTGCATTACCGCGGCTACGACATCAGGGATCTGGCCACCAAGGCCACGTTCGAGGAAGTCGCGCACCTGCTGGTGCATGAGCACCTTCCGACCTGGGCGGAATTGAATGCGTATCGCACCAAGCTGCAGCGATTGCGCGGCCTGCCGCAACCGGTCAAGGCGGCTCTGGAATTGTTGCCGGCGTCCACGCATCCGATGGACGTTATGCGCACGGGTTGCTCGGTGCTCGGCACCGTATTGCCGGAGGCGCACGACCACGACGTCACCGGTGCGCGCGATATCGCCGATCGCCTGATGGCGAGCTTCGGCTCGATGCTTCTGTACTGGTACCACTTCAGCCACAACGGCCGGCGCATCGATGTAGAAACCGACGACGCGACCGTCGCCGCGCATTTCCTGCACCTGCTGCACGGCAAGGCCCCCAGCGAACTGCATGCGAACGCGCTGGACAAGTCATTGGTCCTGTACGCCGAGCACGAGTTCAACGCGTCCACGTTCGCCGCGCGTGTGATTGCCGGCACCGGCAGCGATTTCTATTCCGCGATTACCGGAGCGATCGGCGCATTGCGCGGGCCCAAGCACGGCGGCGCGAACGAAGTCGCGATGGAAATCATCAGCCGCTATCGCACCGCCGATGACGCGGAGGCCGACATCCGCCAGCGCGTCGCCAACAAGGAAATCGTGATCGGCTTCGGCCATCCGGTGTACACCATCGGCGATCCGCGCAATCCGATCATCAAGGAAATCTCGCGCAAACTGTGCACCGACGGCGGCAATCCGCGCCTGTTCGAAGTGTCCGAGCGCATCGAGAACGTGATGATGGATTTGAAGAAGATGTTCCCGAACCTCGACTGGTACTCGGCCAGCGCATACCACATGCTGGGCGTGCCGACCGCGATGTTCACGCCGCTGTTCGTGATCTCGCGCACCAGTGGCTGGAGCGCGCACGTGATCGAGCAGCGCCAGGACGGCAAGATCATCCGCCCGAG
>JAGWZT010000334.1 GCA_018971925.1 Lysobacteraceae bacterium
ATGAACACCTTCCAGCCCAGCCGCATGATCTGGTCGTAGCGGTAACGCGGAAAAGTCGCGCGCAGCCACAGCAGCGAGGTGGCGAACAGGAAGAATTTCAGGATCAGCCACCACCAGCCCGGCTGCGAGAACCAGCCGAGGTGCCAGCCCTGGAACGGACTGAGCCAGCCGCCCATGAACAGGATCGGCGCGAGGAACGACAACAGGATCATGTTGGCGTATTCGGCCAGGAAGAACAACGCGAACGCCGAGCCCGAGTATTCGACGTGGAAGCCGGCCACGATTTCCGACTCGCCTTCGGCGACGTCGAACGGCAGGCGGTTGGTCTCCGCCACGCCGGAGATGTAGTACACGAAAAACATCGGCAACAGCGGCAGCCAGAACCAGTCGAACAGACCCTTGCTGCCTGCCTGCGCCTCGACGATCGCGGTGAAGTTGAGGCTTCCCGCCAGCACCAGGACGCACACCAGCGCCATGCCCATGCAGATTTCGTAGGAGATCATCTGCGCGGCCGAGCGCATCGCGCCGAGCAGCGCGTAGCGCGAGTTGGACGCCCAGCCGGCCAGGATGATCCCGTACACGCCGAGCGAGGTCATCGCCAGCAGGAACAGCACGCCCGCGTTGGCATTGGAGAGCACCACGCCGTGGTCGAACGGGATGATCGCCCACACCGCCAGCGCCGGGATCACGGACAGCAGCGGCGCGGTGAAATACAGGAAACGGTTGGCGTTGGTGGGGATGATGATCTCCTTGATCAGGAGCTTCACCACATCGGCGAACGCCTGCAGCAAGCCGAACGGACCGATCTTGTTCGGCCCGATGCGCACGTGCATCCAGCCGATCACCTTGCGTTCCCACCACACGTACATCGCGACAGCGATGATCAGCGGCACCGCGATGACGAGGATCTTCACCAGCGTCCACAGGAAGATCAGTGGGTCGGATGACATGCTCATGCGGTCACCGCCTTGATGGTGAGTTCGGCGCCATGCGGTGGCAGCGATGCGGTGGCGGCGTAACCGGCCTCGATCCACGCGCAGCCATTCGGCACCGCGGCATCGACGACGACCGGCAGGACCGTGCCATTCACGTCCGCTTTCGCGCCCGCGATCACGCCGAGCGAGCGCGCGGTGTCCGCGTTGACACGCACGGCCGGCGCGCGATTGAGGGGATGCGCCTGCAAGGCCTTGGCACGACGTACCACCGCGTCGGTGCGGTAGATGCCCACCGTAGCGACGCGTGTGATGCGGCCTTGCGTCGACGCAGCGCGCGGTACGAGACCGCCGGCATTGGCAGCGATCGGCGCATTGATGCGATCGGCGATGCGCGCGTGCACATCGGCCAGCTCGACGAAATCGAACCCGTCGATGCCCAACGCCGCGCCCAGCGCGCGCAATACCTTCCAGCCCGGCCGCGCCTCACCCGGCAACGCGGAACCCGCCGCGACCGCTTGCACGATGCCGTCCGCGTTCACGTAGGTGCCATCGATTTCCGGCGGCAGACCCAGCGGCAGCACGGCGTCGGCCGTGCGCTTCACGCCTTCGCACGCATACGCACCGGCATACAGGTAAAACTCCGCGCCTTCGCGCGCCTTGTCGTAAGCCGCGGGCGCATACGCGTCCTGCGAACCGGTTTGCCAGGTAACCAACGTCTTCGGTGTATGGTCGAGTATTGCCTCCGCACCACCCGAAAACTGCGCTCCGACACGCGCCAGGCCCACCGCATTCGCGCCGCACGGCAATTCGTTGTATGCGCTGTTCGTCGCCTTGGCGATGCCGCGCGCCAGCGCGCGCAGCCACGATGCCTGCGGATGTTGCGTGGCGGCGTCGCCAAGGATCACCACCGACGAAGGTGCATCGTGCAGGGCCGCGATCCATTCGTGCGCTTCCTCGTGATCGTCGGCCGCGGAGATCGCATCGGCCAGCGTGCGGTCATCGCCTGCAACGCCCGCGGCTTTCGCGGTGCACAGCAGCGCATCGACGAGGTCCTGCGGCGCGAATACTTTTTCACCGGCGAGGTCGATGTTGTACGAGAAATGCACGGGATTGATCGCGAAGATCTTCCCGCCGCGCATCTCCGAAATGTCGTAGTGCGCCGGATTGGCAGCAGGATGCTTCAAGGCGTCGTGGCGGCTGGCATGCCGCAACCGATGGTTCAGCAGCGGCATCTCGTGGCGCGGATTGCAGCCGATGACCAGCGCGGCCGACACCTTGGCAACGTCTTCCACCGGCATTTCGAACGTGGCACCGGATGGACCACTATCACTGAAATCCTGCACGCGCAGGCGATGGTCGATGCGCTCGCTGCCCAATCCACGGACGAGTTGTGCCAGAAGCGCACCTTCCTCGCACGACGCCATCGGTGCGACCAGCGCACCCACGTCGCTGCCCGCCTTCTTCAAGCCCGCCGCGGCGAAGGCGATGGCCTCATCCCAATCGACCTCGACCAGCTCGCCGCCCTTGCGGATCATCGGGCGTCGCGCGCGGTCTTCCGCGTACAGGCCCTGGTGGCTGTAGCGATCGCGGTCGGCCAGCCAGCATTCGTTGATGGCTTCGTTGTCGCGCGGCACCGCGCGCAGCACCTGGCCGCGCTTGGTGTGCAGCCACAGGTTGGAGCCCAGCGCATCGTGGTAACCGATCGAAGGCTTGGCGATCAGTTCCCACGCGCGCGCCTTGAACTGGAACACCTTGTCGGTGAGCGCACCGACCGGGCATACGTCGATGACGTTGCCGGACAATTCCGATTCAATCGTGCGGCCGATGTAGGTACCGATCACGTGGCTGTCGCCGCGGCTCATGTCGCCGAGTTCGTAGGTGCCAGCGATCTCACCCACGAAACGCACGCAGCGTGTGCAGTGGATGCAGCGCGTCATCTCGGTCGCGACCAGCGGGCCGATGTTTTCGTCGCTGACGGTGCGCTTGCGCTCGGTGAAACGCGTCACCGAACGACCGTAGCCCATCGAGATGTCCTGCAATTCGCATTCGCCGCCCTG
>JAGWZT010000335.1 GCA_018971925.1 Lysobacteraceae bacterium
GACCCGCGCGTTGGCGAAGCAGGCGGTCGAGCGTGGCAAAGTGGAAATTGCGGGCGCGGCCTGCAAGCCGTCGCACGCACTGAAGCCCGGCGACGCGCTGCGCATCACGCGCAGCGATGAAACCTTCGAGGTCGAAGTGACCGATCTCGCGCACAAACGGGGTTCGCCCTCGCTGGCGCAGACGCTTTACCGCGAATCCGAGGCGTCGATCACGGCGCGCGAAACCTTGCGCGAACAACGCCGCGCCGAACGCGCCGGCTACCAGCCGCCGCCGAAACGCCCGGACAAGCGCGCACGGCGACTGATTCGCGCACTCGGTGACATCGACGCGGGCTGAGCGCAATCCGGCGCGAACGTCGTCATCCGCGCCGGACCGCGGGTGCGCCTCTCAGCGCGGATCCCTGTTTCGCGCCGGCAGGGACCTGGGCTTGACCTTGTCCGCGGCGAGGGCTTTCAGGGCTTTCGCGATGCCCTCGCCATAGGCCTTGTCGGCCTTCGTGCAGTGGGCGATGTGGCGGCGCTGGATTTCCTCCGGCACGCCTTGCATGGCACGCGCGGTGTTCTCGAACAGTGCTTGCTTCTGCTTCGCGTTCATCAGCCGGAACAGTGCGCCCGGTTGCGAGTAATAATCGTCGTCATCCTCGCGGAAGTTCCAGTGATCGGCCGCACCCTCGATTGCGAGCGGCGGTTCGCGAAAATCCGGCTGTTCCTGCCACTCGCCGTAGCTGTTGGGTTCATAGTGCAGCGTGCTGCCGTGGTTGCCGTCCACGCGCATCGCGCCGTCGCGATGGAAACTGTGCACCGGGCAGCGCGGTGCGTTCACCGGAATCTGGTGGTGGTTCACGCCCAGCCTGTAACGCTGCGCATCGCCGTAGGAGAACAGGCGTGCCTGCAACATCCTGTCCGGCGAGAAGCCGATGCCGGGAACGACCTGCGCCGGATTGAACGCACTCTGCTCGACCTCGGCGAAGAAGTTCCCGGGATTCTTGTTGAGCTCCCAAACGCCGACCTCGATCAGCGGGTAGTCCGCTTTCGGCCAGACCTTGGTGAGATCGAAGGGGTGGTACGGCACCTTGGCGGCGTCCTTTTCCGGCATGATCTGCACGTACAGCTTCCACTTCGGGAAGTCGCCACGCTCGATCGCCTCGTACAGGTCGCGCTGATGGCTTTCGCGATCCTTGCCGATGATCGCTTCGGCTTCCGCGTCGGTGAGGTTCTTGATGCCCTGCTGGCAAACGTGGTGGAACTTCACCCAGTAGCGCTCGTTCTTCGCGTTGATGAAGCTGAAGGTGTGCGAGCCGAAGCCGTGCATGTGGCGATAGCTGGCCGGAATGCCGCGGTCGCTCATCACGATGGTGACCTGGTGCAGCGCCTCGGGCAGCGAAGTCCAGAAGTCCCAGTTGTTCTTCGCGCTGCGCATGTTGGTGCGCGGGTCACGCTTGACCGCATGGTTGAGGTCGGGAAACTTCAGTGGGTCACGGAAGAAAAACACGGGCGTGTTGTTGCCGACCAGGTCCCAGTTGCCTTCCTCGGTGTAGAACTTCAGCGCGAAGCCGCGGATGTCGCGCTCGGCGTCGGCCGCGCCGCGCTCGCCGGCCACGGTGGTGAAGCGCGCGAACATTTCGGTCTGCTTGCCGACCCTGGAAAAGATCTTCGCTTTCGTGAAGCGGGTGATGTCCTTCGTCACGGTGAAAGTGCCGAAAGCGCCGGAACCTTTCGCGTGCATGCGCCGCTCGGGAATCACCTCCCGGTCGAAATGCGCGAGTTTCTCCAGTAGCCACACGTCCTGGAGAAGTGCCGGGCCGCGCCGACCGGCGGTAAGGATGTTCTGGTTGTCGGGTACCGGCGCGCCGGCTGCGGTGGTCAGGCGGGCTTTGGCGGGTTTCGCGGGTTTGACTGGCTTGGCCATGACGGCGTCCTCTTTTGGAGTGCGTCATGCAGGATAGGCCGAACCGGCGTCGAAAAGGAATTCGATTGTTCCGATTATCGTGATAGTCGGTGACTATCAGATTTGCCGCCGTTGCGGATTCCGCGCCTGCCACGCGTACAGCGGAATGCCGAGCGCCAGCAACACGAAATTCCAGAACACCGCGTCCTTGCCGGCGCCGATCACGGCCCACACGCAGAAACCGAATGCGGCGAAGGCCAACATCAGGTTGCGAGTACGCAGCGGGCGTCCGCTGCGGCGCGCCAGCACCACGTCGGCCATCGCGCAGAACAGGTAGCAGACGACATTGCCCAGCGTGGTCAACAGCACCATGAAGGTGAACATCGCGACCATGCCGCGGCTGTAGTTGGCCAGCACCATCAGGCTGTTGATGATGCCCGCGACCAGCAGCGCCGGCACCGGCGTTCCGCGCGCGGATTCACGCGCGAAAAACCTCGGGAACAATCCGTCCTTGGCGACCGCCTGCGGGAATTGTCCGGCGATCAGCGTCCAGCCGTTCAATGCGCCGAAACACGAGATCGCCGCGGCGCCCGCGATCAGCCAACCCGCCCAGCCGCCCCACAGCAAGCGCCCGGCATCGGCGAACGGCGCCTGCGAGTGCGCGAGTTCCGAAGAGGGCAGCAGGCCCATCACCACGGTGGTGCACGCGATGTAGAGCGCCGCCGCGATCGCGGTGCCGAGTAGCGTGGCGCGCGGAATGGTTTTTTCGGGATCACGCACGTGGCCCGCGGGAATCGTGGCGCATTCCACGCCGATGAACGCGAACAGCGTGGCCGCGACGCAGATGTTGATCGCGCTCAACGGCGAGCCGGCGTGCGGCCCCGGCGCCAGCAGATGCGGATCGAAGCGCGTGAATCCGAACAGCGCCAACGCCAGCAGCGGAAGGATCTTCAGGATCGTCGTTACCACCTGCAGGGTCCCCGCGCTGCGAATGCCGGCGATGTTGACCGCGATCAGCACCCACACGGCAGCCATCGCGGTCAGCGCGCCGTAAAAGGGGTGCGCACCGAGCGCGGGAATGAACGCCGACATGTAACTCGCGAA
>JAGWZT010000336.1 GCA_018971925.1 Lysobacteraceae bacterium
TCGGCCACGCACATCAGCAGCACGCCTTCCTCGCTGGACAGGTCGTACTGGCGCATGAAGGATTCGACCGCGCTCTGGTTCGCACTTCGCTCGCGCACGCGCGACACCAACGCGGCGGCCTGCGCCTCGACCGCCTCGCTTTCCTTCGTGGGAAGCGTGGCTTCGGCGAGTCGCGCCGCGACCACTTCGGATTCGTTGCCGCTCCACGCGGCGGTGATGCGCGCACGCGCGGCACTCGGCGGCGCGGGCAATTCGGGGGTAAGGATTTCGGCCATCGAAGATGACTCACGGCATGACCGCCCATTGTACGTCCGGGCCCTGTCATCGCCAATGACGTTTGGCACGGACGCTGCGCCGCGGCCGGTTATTCTTGCTGCGATGGCCGGGCGGCCTTATGATTCCGGGATTGCGGTACGCTGATGTCCATGATCACACGTCTTCCGGTGGCTGCCGAAACCGGGCAGGTGGCGCTGCTGCTGTCGCCCAATCGGGCGCTCAGCCGTGAGCAGATGCGCCAGTTGACGTGGGAGCTGTGCATCGCGGCGTTGTTGGTGGCAGGCCTTGCGGCGTGGGGGGGCGATGTGTTCGCGCCGCTGTTCGCCTTGGTCGAGGTTCCGGTGCTTGCGATTGCGTTGTGGCTGGTCTGGCGCAGCGGCGATCGCAGGGAACGCATCACGTTGGATACGGATCAGGTCTGTATCGAGCAACTCCCGCCCGGGGGCCGTGCGGCCAGCACGTTTCCGGTTGCGTGGACCCGGGTGCGGGTGCTGGAGCGCGGCGATGGCCACCGGCACGTGGTACTGGCCGCACAAGGGCGCGAGCAGGAAGTGGGCGAGTGTTTGGGCGACGACGAAAGGATGCAGTTGTCGCGATGGTTGAAGACCTTGCTGTCCGGCCGCAGCGGCTGGCGCGACAACTAGAAGACTATTCGGGGTGTGATGATGAGTTCCAGCAATTGCAAACGGCGGATCACGGGGGCGGTCGCCGCCCTGGGCGCGACGCTGGTTTCGATGGCTGCCGCCGCCAATCCGGTGCCGTGGCAGATGAACCTGCCCAAGGGCGTCACCCCGATCTCGCGCCAAACCTGGGATCTGCACATGGCCGCGCTGTGGGTGTGCGTGGCATTGGGCATCATCGTGTTCGGGGCGATGTTCGTCGCGATCGTGCGCTTCCGCAAGTCGAAAGGCGCGGTCGCGGAAACCTGGAGCCACAACACCTGGCTGGAGCTCGGCTGGACCATCGTGCCGGTGCTGATCCTGATTGGCCTCGCCGCACCCGCGACAATCCTGACCCGCGAGATGTACAACGCCACCGGCGCGCAAATGACCGTCAAGGTCACCGGCTACCAGTGGCTGTGGCGCTACGATTACATCAGTTACGACGGCAAGCCGGTCACCAAGGTGCCGACCATTTATTCGCGGCTTGCCTGGGACAGCAACACCGCGCGCCAACTCGACTCCGGGGTCAGCCCCTGGAGCGTGGTGGACAAGGAAACCGGCTTCCACGATTACCTGCTCGACGTGACCCACCCGCTGGTGATTCCGGCCGGCGTGAAGGTGCGCTTCCTGATCACCGCGGATGACGTGATCCACGGCTGGTGGGTGCCCGATTTCGCGGCCAAGCGCGACGCCATCCCCGGCATCATGAACGATGCTTGGGCCAGGGTCGACAAGCCCGGCATCTACCGCGGCCAGTGCTACGTGTTGTGCGGCCAGGACCACAGCGCGATGCCGATCGTGGTCAAGGTTCTGCCGCAGGATCAATTCAATGCATGGCTTGCGGAGCAGGAAAACGCCGCGACGCTCGACAAGGCCGCGCGCACCGCCGAAGTGACGCCGCCGAAGCCGGTGCCCGCCAAGGGTTGATCCGGGGCGGGGCTCGTCCTGTACGACGTTCAAGTAACACAAGGTATTCCAGAGGATTCGCACCATGTCCAGCACCGCGCAGGCCATCCATCACGAGGAACACCACCAGAGCTTCTTCGAGCGCTGGTTCATGTCCACCAACCACAAGGACATCGGCACGCTGTACCTGTCGTTCTCGTTCCTGATGCTGTTCGTGGGCGGCTCCTTCGCGATGCTGATCCGCGCCGAGCTGTTCGAGCCGGGCCTGCAGCTCATGCAGCCGTATTTCTTCAACGAACTGACCGGCATGCATGGCCTGGTGATGATCTTCGGCGTGATCATGCCCTCGTTCGTCGGTCTCGCGAACTGGATGATCCCGATGCAGATCGGCGCGCCGGACATGGCGCTGCCGCGCCTCAACAACCTTTCATTCTGGATCCTGCCGTTCGCGTTCGTGCTGCTGCTGTCGACCTTCTTCATGCCGGGCGGCGCGCCCGCCGCGGGCTGGACGATGTACCCGCCACTGGTACTGCAGGGCGGCGAGTCGATCGCGTTCATGATCTTCGCGATCCACCTGATGGGCATCAGCTCGATCCTCGGTTCGATCAACATCATCGCCACCATCCTGAACCTGCGCGCGCCGGGCCTGGACCTGCTGAAGATGCCGATGTTCTGCTGGTCCTGGCTGATCACCTCGTTCCTGGTGATCGCGGTGATGCCGGTGCTGGCCGGCGCGGTGACGATGATGCTGTTCGACCGTTTCTTCGGCACAAACTTCTTCAATGCCGCGGGTGGCGGCGACCCGGTGATGTACCAGCACGTGTTCTGGTTCTTCGGGCACCCCGAGGTGTACATCATGATCCTGCCCGCGTTCGGGGTCATCTCGGAAATCGTGCCGACCTTCTCGCGCAAGCCGCTGTTCGGCTACAAGGCCATGGTGTACGCGATCGCATGCATCGCGTTCCTGTCGTTCATCGTGTGGTCGCACCACATGTTCACGGTCGGCCTGCCGCTCGGCGCCGAAGTGTTCTTCATGTATTCGACCATGCTGATCGCGGTGCCGACAGGCGTGAAGATCTTCAACTGGGTCACCACGATGTGGCGCGGTTCGCTCAGCTTCGAGGTGCCGATGCTGTGGGCGATCGC
>JAGWZT010000017.1 GCA_018971925.1 Lysobacteraceae bacterium
CAGGCCGACCTCGGCACCGCGCCGCCGCGAGCGGCCCACGTTCTGGTACGTGGTGCGACCGCCCGCACTGGAAAGCACCGCGATCTCGTCACGGGTATTGGCCTGGAATACCGCGACGTCCAGCCTGCCGCCGTTCGCGAAGCTCCACTTCGATCCGATCTCGCCATTCTTCGAGCGGTCCGGACGCAGCGCGAAGTTCAGGCCGCCGGCGCCATCGGTGCGATAGCCGAGCTCGCTGAAGGTCGGCGTCTCGAAGCCGTTGCCATACGACGCGTACAAGTGCCAGGCATCGCCGGCGCGAAACAGCAACCCCGCGACCGGATTGGTCGCGCCATAGGCGACGCGTCCGCTGTCGTCGGGGTTGCGGCCGGTACTGTAGAAATCGGCTGAATTGAACCGCACCACGCTGTGCCGTGCGCCCAGCGTCAGCGACCAGCGATCCGAAAAACGCCAGGTGCCCTGCGCGTACTCGTCGACGTTGTACACGTTGTCCTGTTCATCGCGGCGCAAGGCACCGACCACGCCCAGCGTACCGCCAACGAAGTTTTCGTAGCCGTTGCGGTGCTGGGCTTCGTCGTCGTAAGCGACGCCCACCGCGAAATCGAGTGGACGCCCGGCCAGACCGCCCCGCCAGGTCCAGCGCAAGTCGGTGCCCCTGTACACGGTCGCGAGATCCACGACCCCGCCGGAACTTAGCGGATTTTTCTGCGCGTCAACCGGAACGGACAGGAATTGCCGGACGCCGCGCTGGCCGTAGTACACGAGAGCGCGCACGCTCTGGTGAGCATCGATCTGCTGCGTGTAAACGGCGCCACCTTGCCACTGGTGGACACTCTTGCGTGTGTTGTACTTCAAAGCCGAAGGCGCGGCTTGGCGCGGATCGGCCTGGTACTGCGCCCACGTCAGACCCTGCGGATCCAGTGCCTGCGGCAACGACACCGTGTTCAGCACGACGGTCAACTTCCCGCTTTCGCCGACCTTGAAATCGAACTTGGCGTTGCCATTGATGCGTTCGGCCTGGCTGTGGCGGCGATAGCCATCGGTTCGGAAATCGGACAGATCGAGGTTGTAACCGAATCCGCCATGCATGCCTCGCGCGCCCGCGTCCGCGCGCCATTGGCCGTTACTGCCGCCGCCGAAGCCGCCGAGCACTTCGGGCGGCCGGCTGCCGTCCGCGGTGAAAATCTGGATCACGCCGCCCGAGGAATTGCCGTACAGCGCCGAAAACGGTCCGCGCAATACTTCTATCCGATCCGCGCCACCGAAATCGAAGTTGGAAACCTGGCCCTGTCCGTCCGGCATCGTGGCGGGGATGCCGTCCGTGTACAGGCGCACCCCGCGTACCCCGAAGGTCGCGCGCGAGCCGAATCCGCGGATCGAAATCTGCTCGTCCTGCGCGTAGTTCTGCCGATCGCGCGCCAATACGCCCGGAACCGACCGCAGGTACTCGGATGCATTGATTCCGGGCGTGTCGGCGTCGGGACCGCCAACCTGCACCGCCGTGATCGAGGCCGGCACATCGAACGCCGGCTCGGGAATGCGTGTGGCCGTCACCACGATCGTGGGCAGTGAATGGAGCATGGTTGCGGAGGCCGGCGCGACGGACTGCGCGAAAGCAACCGAGGACCAGCACGCCACTGGCGCAAACAACATCCTCAGGACCGCGCGTGGCAACGCACGCCTGCGCGGATTGGCGGAAGGGCAAAACCTGCGCCACGCGCCACGCGGAGAAAACCGATTGTCGAATCTTGTCGAACGCGACACCGCGATCTCCTTGTTCAATCACGGCACCCTTGCTGCTGAAACCCGACAAACCACGCGCGCGGTGCGCCGGGCGCGATGAACAACGTCGGTGTCCCCGGGTCAGTGATATCGATCAGGCGGCCCGGCGTATCAAACACGTTATCGCTCAATTGACCGCTGACGGGATCGTGGCGACCAAGAGCATTTTGCACCTGCGCGAACAGCGAAACCCGTTTGGTCGCCTGCGCGCACCTCGATGGTGCCGCCCTCGCCGGCGCTGGAATTGTCGGCACCCCGCTCATCGAACGGCGTGCCGTAAATGGCGTCGACGACGCCTGCATTGATTTGCCATTCGACCTTTCCGAGCTGGCCACCGACGCCCACGCCCTTGCGCACGGTCTCTGGTATGTTCGCGAAATAACAGTGGTACTGTCGCCGCCGAAAATCGTGGGGATGCCGTTCTGACGCGACTGTAACAAGGTGACGCGTTCCTGCGCACACGGCCGCGCTCGAACGCGCCACGGAGACCGGCACTCAAGGTGCGCATGCAACCGCACGCGGCGACAAGGGCCATGGCGCACACCGCGCAGGGGACCGTCCGTGCCGAATCACCACCGGGACGGCGCTGCTTCACACCAGTTGGCGGGCAATCAGGCCTTGAGCACACCAGCAGCCTTCGCGGCGTGCGTCGCGACGATGTCCATCAGTTCCGGCGAGTAGCAGTCGTAGGGTTCGATGCCCAGCTCGCGCAGCCTGCCACGCACCCACGCCATGTCGCCCGGCGGCACGCCACCCTCGATCACGGACGACACGAAGGCCGCGAACGTCGGCGGCGCCCAACCCGCCTGGGTCGAAAGTTCCGGGTGGATGAACGCGAATCCATGGAACACGTGGTCCGGCTTGTCGACCACGCCGTACATGTGCACGCCGCAGTCCTTGCATGCATAGCGATGCAGCACCTTGTCGGGATCGACGATCTTCAGTTTCTTCCCTTGCTTCGTCACCTTGACCTTGTCGCGCGGTACCGCGGCCAGCATCGAGAACGTCGCGCCAACAGGTTTCCAGCACTGCGTGCATCCGCACAGATGGTTGAACAGGTATTCGTTGTCGACCGTCACTTCGACCGGATCGGTTTTGCACTCACACACCAGCGTGGCGCCCTTGAAGCCGGGCTGCGTCTTGATGTTGACTCCATCGTCGACCGCAGGATGGATGGAATGTCTGGCCATTTTCAAATCCTCCAATTGGAACGGGTCTGCCTCACGCCGCCGCGGCATCGCCGTAGTGGATCACCGAACGGATCACCTTGCCCTCGTGCATCAAGTCGAATGCCTCGTTGATCCTCTCCAACGGCAATACCTTCGAGACGAACTCGTCCACCTTCAGCTTGCCCCGCATGTATTCGTCGACGTAGCCCGGCAATTGCGAACGGCCCTTGACGCCACCGAACGCTGCGCCGCGCCACACCCTTCCGGTCACGAGCTGGAACGGCCGGGTGCTGATCTCCTGCCCCGCTGCCGCGACGCCGATGATCGTGGACTCGCCCCAACCCTTGTGGCAGCACTCGAGCGCTGAACGCATCACGTTGACGTTGCCGATGCATTCGAACGAATAATCGACGCCGCCGTGGGTGAGATCGACGATCACCTGCTGGATCGGTCCATCGTGATCCTTGGGATTCACGAAGTCGGTCGCGCCCATGGACTTCGCCATCGTCCACTTGTCGGGGTTGACGTCGATGCCGATGATGCGGCTGGCTTTCGCCATCACCGCGCCCTGCACCACCGCCAAACCGATCGCGCCCAGGCCGAACACGGCGACCGTGGAACCCGGCCGCACCCTGGCGACGTTGAGCACCGCGCCGACGCCGGTGGTGATGCCGCAGCCGAGCAGGCAGACCTTGTCGAGCGGCGCCTTCGGGTCGATCTTCGCCACCGATATTTCGGGCAGCACGGTGTACTCGGAAAAGGTGCTGGTGCCCATGTAGTGCCGCAGCATCTTGCCCTTGTACGAAAACCGCGAGGTGCCGTCCGGCATCAGGCCCTTGCCCTGGGTCACGCGGATCTTCTGGCACAGGTTGGTGAGCCCCGACCTGCAGTATTCGCACTCGCCGCATTCGGGCGTGTACAACGGGATCACGTGGTCGCCGGGCTTCACCGACTTCACGCCGGCGCCGACTTCTTCGACGATCGCGCCGCCCTCGTGGCCGAGGATCGCCGGGAACAGGCCTTCCGGATCGGCGCCGGACAGGGTGTACGCGTCGGTGTGACAGACGCCAGTGGCAACGATCCGTACCAACACCTCGCCCGCCTTCGGGCCTTCAAGATCGACTTCCTCGATCGTGAGCGGTTGCCCTGCTTCCCATGCAACAGCTGCGCGTGTCTTCATTGCTTGTTTTCCATTCTTCGTCAGTCCTGCGCGGAGGGTGGCCGGCCGGTGGGGATGAGGTCAACCTGCCGCCCTTTTACGTACTCGTAGATGTCGCGGATCTGTTCCGGCGTGAAAAAGCCCGCCCACGACGGCATACCCTTGGACTCGCGACCCGCCATCGCGGTCTGCAGGAACTCCTGATACGACATCCCGCCGGTCAGCGAGTGGCGCAGATCCGGCGCCGCGTAGGCACCGCCCACGGCATCGTCGCCGTGGCAGCGGTTGCAGTACGCGTTGAATTGCTCGTAACCCGTGAACACGTCCTTGGTGACGATTTCGGGCTTGTGCCCCGCCACGAACACCGGGAAGTCGAGCTTCACCGTCTTGCCGTCTTCCTTCTTGTAAGTGTATGTCTTGGCGGTTGCTTCACTGGACGACTTTGCGACGGCACTTGCGCCCGCCGCGGGCTTGAGTGAAAGGATCCATTCGACGATCGTCCGCGCCTTTTGCTGTCCCAAGTCCGGATGCGGGGTCATCGCGATGCTGCCCCAGTTGCCAGAGCCGCCCCTGATGATCTTCTCGGCCAGTTTATCCACCACCGTACTGCCCTTCCCGGCGTAACGCTTGGCGACCTCGTCGTAGGCGGGACCGACCACCTTGTGATCGATCGCGTGGCAAGCGAAGCAGTCACTCGCCTTGGCATCCTTCAACCCCGCCGGTTCCGACGTGGCGCTCGCCGCAGGCGCGGAGGTTGCTTGCGCATCAGTGGCGACACTCGCTGATCGCGCCCCGACCAGCGGGGCCGCGATGGCCGCCGTGCACGCGAGGCTGGCTACGCTGGCCACCAGAATCGCCCAGGGATTGTTCATCATCCTCGGGCTCCCGTTGATTTGCTGGCGCGCCTTGTTCACTGTGCGCCCACGTCGACGCCCGGATTGCCGGAGGTCGACCCGAAATAACGCACGCCATGCTGCTGCAGGATCCGCGCCAACTCGGACCGGTGTGCCTTGATCACCGCATTCAACTTGTTCATCAACGCATCGTTGCCTTCATGCACGCCCATCGACATCGGGAACGAGTATTGCTCGGGCGGCCCCATGTCGCGCGCGTTGGGCACCATCACGACCTCAAGGCCGGGATAGTCCTTCAGGTAGGCGCCGACCGATGGCTCCCAGGTGATCATCACGTCGACGCTGCCGTCCTGCACTGCCTGCAGCATCGAACGCGGGGATTCGCCGGGCGTGCCTGCGACGTCGAACGCCTTGGCGTCTATGACCATGTCGCGCAATTGCAATCCATCCTGCACTGGCGTGTCGGATTCGAACCCGATCTTGAGTTTGTGCAGCACCGGCGAATCGAGACTGCTGATGTCGTAGCCCTTCGACTTCTTGAAGACGAAGACGTAGGACGATACGTAGTACGGATCGGTGGTCTGGTCCTGCCGGCTGCCGTATGGCAGGCTCATCACCATGTCGCACTCGCCCTTGTCCAGCGTCTGCGCCAGGAACTGGTCGAAACCACCCTTCGCACGCGTGTCGTACCACACATATTCCAGTTTTTCATGCAATGCGCGCGCCACCACTTCCGCCACCGCATTTTCGAACCCCTCGCCAGCCTGATTCGAATAAGGCAGATACGCGGGGTCGGAGCACACGCGAAGCGTGCCTTCCGCGCGGGCGCCGGTGGCGCCCGCCAGAAGACAAGCAGCAATCACTGCGACGATGGACCGGCGGTATTTCATCACTTGCGCTCCTGTCGGGACGCTCAATTCGAATTGCCGTCCGCGACTTTTTGCGCTGCAGGCGGCGATGCGTCGGCACTCTTGCCACCCGCCGCGGCGGCACTCTGGGTCGGCATGTTCTTGTCGGTGATGCCGCTGTCGCCGACGGTGAATACCATCAGCGTGCCGCCAAGGTTGGTGTAGTCGGGGAGCGCCATCGTCGCGTTGACAGCACCCAGGCCCGCGGTCGCCTTGGTCAGGTTGTTGGTCATGCCGATCGCACCCCAGCCGCCGACGCCGGTCAGGATCGCGATGTATTCCTTGCCGTCATGCTGGTAGGCGATCGGGTTGCCGACGATGCCGGACGGCGCCTTGAACTGCCACAGGATCTTGCCGGTCTTCATGTCGACCGCGCGGAACCAGCCGGTCATCGTACCGTAGAAAACGATGCCGCCCTTCGTCGTGAGCGCACCGCTCCAATCCTGGAAGCGATCGTTGATGGCCCATTTCGTCTGGCCGGTGACCGGGTCGAACGCGATGAAACGCCCGCCGACATCGCCGTTGTTGTACGGATACATGCGGACGATCGCACCGACGTACGGGAAGCCGGCCTTGTATTTCGCGCTGAAGGCCTGGTAGTCCTCGCACACGTTGTTGGTCGGCACGTAGAACAGTTTTGAAACCGGGTCATACGACGCCGGTTGCTGATCCTTGGCGCCCTGCGAACCCGGGCAGATGTCCTTCACGTTCACGCCTTCCCTGGTCATCTTGTCGGCATTGACCACCGGGCGGCCAGTCTTCAGGTCGATCTTCGACGCCCAGTTGAGGTTCGGAAGATAGCTGTGCGCGCGCAGCAGGTGGCCGTCGCGGCGATCCAGCACATAGGCGAATCCGTTGCGATCGAAGTGCGTAAGGGTCGGGATGTCCTTGCCGTCGATCGTGGTGTCGGTGAGGATGCTCTCGTTGACGCCGTCGTAATCCCAGCCATCGTGCGGCGTCATCTGGAATGCCCACGCCGCTTCACCCGTGTCGGGATTGCGCGCGATGATCGACATCGACCACGCGTTGTCGCCCGGGCGCGCCGTTGGATTCCAGGTGCCGGGATTGCCGGTTCCGTAGTACACGAGGTTCAATTTCGGATCGTACGAATACCAGCCCCACGTGGTACCGCCGCCCAGCTTCCATTGGTCGCCTTTCCACGTCTTGAGGCTCGAATCCCTGCCGACCGGCTTGCCGGTCGCACCGTTGAGGGTCTTCGACGGGTTGAAGAGGAGGTCGGTATCCGGACCTTCGCTGTAGGCGCGCCACACCTGCTTGCCGGTGTGGATGTTGTAGGCCGTGAGGTAGCCGCGCACCCCGTACTCGGCGCCCGAGACGCCGGTCAACACTTCGCCGTGGATGACCAGTGGCGCCATGGTCATGGTCTGGCCGATCTTGGGGTCGGCGTTGCGTGCGCTCCACTTCACCTTGCCTGTTTTCGCATCGAACGCGTAGATGCGTCCGTCCAGCAGATTGGCGAAGATCATTCCGTCGGCGTATGCGACGCCACGGTTCACCACGTCGCAGCACGCCACCGTGGGCGCGAAACTGTCCTGGGAAATGTCGGATTTCCAAACGATCCTGCCGACGTTGTCGAGATCAACGGCATAGACGTAATTCGGGTAGGAGCTCTCGAAGTACATCACGTTGCCGACCACCAGCGGCTGGCCCTCCTGGCCGCGCAACGTGCCCGTGGACATGGTCCATGCCACCCGCAGATCCCTGGCGTTGGACGTGTTGATCTGGTCGAGCGTGCTGTGGCGCGTCACCGAGTAGTTGCCGCCGGGCATCACCCAGTCATCGGGGTTCTGCGACATCTGCTGCAGCGAGCCGGCGGACTGCGCAGCCGCGCCCCCCGCGAAAAACGTCAGCAGCACCGCACTCAGCAATGCAACGGAAAAATGTCGGACCGGAAACGCGTTCATCGTGGAACCTCCTTGCCGGGCAGGAGCGAATGGAACGGGCTGCCTGATGTCAGCCCCCGGGAAATCACCCTCGGGATGCAGGTAGCGTGCCAGTTTCGGGGATGATTCAGACGTGCGGATTCAACGACTTGCAAGGGTGCGCTTGACCGCCCACGGAATCCATCGCGAACACTGCACCGAATCTGCAACACATCTGCATCATGCGCGTGACACCTGTGCAACACGCATGCCGCACGCATCGCCGCACAAGACGCGACACGAGGAACACGGCGCGCGTCGTGCAGCGCGAAGGCCGCCGGTCACGCATTCGAACTGGTGCATACTGAAAACGGGTTGACTGCTGCAAGGTGCAACGATGGAGATCGAGAGGCTTTCCGAACAACGCTGCTTTGGTGGTACGCAAGGTTTCTACCGGCACGCATCGCAAGCCTGTGGAGGTCCGATGACATTTGCCGTGTACGCGCCGCCGCAGGCGGCACGCGGCAAGGACCTGCCCCGGACTCGATCCAGGGTGCCGGTCGTCTACTACCTCGCAGGGTTGACCTGCACGCCGGAGACATTTCCGATCAAGGCGGGCGCGCAACGCGTCGCCGCCGAGCTCGGCTTGATGCTGGTAGCGCCCGACACCAGCCCGCGCGCCACCGGGATCGAAGGCGCGATCGGTGACTGGGAATTCGGCGAAGGTGCGGGCTTCTATCTCGACGCCACGCAAGCACCGTGGTCGTCACGCTTCCGCATGGAAACGTATGTGGTCGAGGAATTGCCCGCGTTGATCGCCGGTCACTTTCCCGCAGATTCCGCGCGCTGCGGCATCATGGGCCATTCGATGGGCGGACACGGCGCGCTGACACTGGCGCTGCGGCATCCGGACTTGTACCGCTCGCTGTCGGCACTCGCGCCGATCGTTGCGCCAACACAGGTGCCATGGGGACACAAGGCATTGCCGCGATATCTCGGCGACGACCGCGAGGCGTGGAACGCACACGATGCCTGCGCATTGATCCGCGCGGGCAAACGTTTCGACGGCACGATCCTGATCGACCAGGGTGATGCCGACGGATTCCTGCGCGAACAATTGCGCCCCGAATTGTTCGAACAGACCTGTCGGGACGCCGGCCAGCGGCTCATCCTGCGCACGCAACCGGACTACGACCACAGCTATTGGTTCGTGCAAAGTTTCATCGAAGACCACCTGCGGCACCACGCCCGTACGCTTTGATGCACGAATCGATGCGCAAGCTGCCGACGCCTTGCTCGCCGGTAATCCGCCGAAACACCCGAAGCAGGCGTCAGCGCCTCTCGCGTTGCGTCGCGGCGATGGCGTCGGCCAACCGGCGTTCGCGCTCGGTCGGCGCCGCGGCGAGTCCGGCGCGGGCCCCTTCCCGGTCTGCGGCGTTGCGGTTCTGGCTGAGCTTGTAACGTCCGATCAATGACTCGATGCGCAATTCGATACCGATGATGTGGTGCATCTCCTTGCGCACGTAATCGTCGGGAGCATCGCTGACATGCCAGCGATGCTCGAGGCTTGCTTCGTTGCGATCGGTGAGCTTGACCAGAAGCTCATGCAGCCGCGCTTCGTCGTCGAACGTCACCAGCCGGCCGCGCGCTTCGACGGCAAGGTAATCCCACGTCGGAACCTGGCGTGGATCGTCCCGCTTGCCCGGGTACCACGAAGGCGATACGTAGGCGTGCGGCCCCTGGAACACCACCAGCGCGGCGGCGCCATCGGCCGGAACCCGCCATTGCGGGTTGTAGCGCGCGAGGTGCCCGACCAGTGTGCCCTGCGGGCCGAGCGACGCATCCAGTTCCCACGGCAAATACGAGGTCGCGAACCCGTCCTGCGGATGCGTGACCAGCAGGCCGAAATACAGTTCGCGGATGGCCGCGTGCAGGACATCGGTACGATCTTCGCGGAACGCGGGACTGGGATAGGCCATGGGCACGTGCGATGAACGAGGCGGGCTCAACGGTGCGGCGGCAATCGAATCGGTTCGCCTTCGTGCCGGCGATCCCACGCGCGCAGTTCTTCGCGCAGGCCTGCGATGCGCTGCCGCCCGAGCGTGTTGCGGTCTTCGTCCAGCAGTGCGCCACCAAGCAGTTCCGCAATGCGTTGCGCGGCCGGCAACATCGCTTCCCACGCGTCAAGCGCGGACACGGGCCCGGGCAGGGTCGCGAAGAAGGTCACGCCGGGCGTGCTCAGCTCCGCGATGCGCGCCATGTCGAAGTAACCGGGCTTGATCATGTTGGCCATGCTGAAGATCGGGCCCGCTTCGGGCCGGCCCTCGACCAGCCGGTGGAAAATGTGCATCGCGCCGAAGCGCAGGCCCGCTTTTTCGGCGGCCACCACGATATCGCCGCCGCCGAAGGTTGCATTGTCTGGCGCGGCCACGAACAAGGTGACGATGCGATCCACCGGAAATTCGTGCGGGCGCTGCCCGGCGGTGCTCACGGGCGCTTTCGACGGCGGCGGTGCGGAATGAGCGCTCGCGCTGCCCAGGCGATCCGCGGACATGGTGGCGCCCAAGCGATCCAGTTCGCGCTTCAGCGCGACATCCAGCTCGCCCTGTTGCGGCGTTGGAGACTCCGCCGTTTCACCAGGTTCGCCGCCGTCGCCGAGCATCGGTTCGATGCGCGAATCGTCCCGTCTGTGCGGGATCAGCCGCTTGCCCTGACCCGGTTTGCGCGGCCTGCCGAAGAAGTAAATGGCCACAAGGATCACCACACCGATCACGGCGATGATGATGCGCAAGTCGGTGGCTGAAATGGCTTCGGCGTTCACGAAGCGAACTCTAGCAAACCCTACGCCGCCACGCCCGCCAATCTGGTGGCCTCGGCCAAGTCCACCTGCACCAGCCGCGACACGCCCGGCTCGCGCATGGTCACCCCGCACAACTGGTGGGTCATTTCCATCGTGGCCTTGTTGTGGGTAACCACGAGGAACTGCACCTTTTCGGACATGTCGCGCACCAGCTGGCCGAAGCGGCCGATGTTGCCCTCGTCCATCGGCGCATCGACCTCGTCCAGCAGGCAGAACGGTGCGGGATTGAGGTTGAAGATCGCCATCACCAGCGCCATCGCGGTCATCGCCTTTTCACCGCCGGACAGCAGCGAGATGTGGCTGTTCCGCTTGCCCGGCGGACGCGCCATCATGGTGACGCCGGCGTCGAGCAGGTCCTCGCCGGTCAATTCGAGATAAGCGTGGCCTCCGCCGAACAGTTTCGGGAACAAAGCCTGGAAGCCGGTATTGACGCGATCGAAGGTGTCCTTGAAGCGCTCGCGCGTTTCGCGATCGATCTTGCGGATCGCGTTCTCCAACGTATCGAGCGCGGTGGTGAGGTCGGTCATCTGCGCGTCGAGATATTCCTTGCGCTGCGCAGCCTCTGCATGCTCCGAAATTGCGGCCAGGTTGACCGGCTCTAGCCGCGCAATGCGCGCGTCGATGTCGGCGATCTTTTCCTGCCACGCATCCGGCTGCACCTCGTCGGAAAGGTTGGCCAGCAACGGCTCGATTTCGAGGCCGGCCTCGCGGATCGCCTCGGCGAGCTGCTCGGCCCGTAGGCGATGACCCTGCTCTTCCAGCCGCAGCTTTTCCAGCGCGTCGCGTTCGCCGGCCATGGCCTGCTCGGCGGCATGGCGTGCGTGCTCGCGTTCCTGCAGCGCATTGGCGGACTCATCCAGCACCCGCCGCGCATCGATCATCTTGCGATCCACGGTAAGCCGCTGATCCAGGCAGACCTGGCGTTCCTTTTCCAGCGCTGCGATCGGATCGCCGCCCGCGGCCAAGCGTGCGTCGAGATCGGCGCGGTGCCTGTCCAGCTGTTCTCGTTGCGTGTGCATGCGCGCCAGCGACTGCTCCAGCGCGGCCAGGGTGACGCGCCTGGATTCCAGCGAAATCGCATGGCGATGCGCGGCATCGGACGCTTCCTGCGCATCGGCACGTGCGGCTTCGCGGCGTTCCAGCAGTTGACGGCGCTCGGTTTCCAGCGCCACGCGCGCCTGCTCGTGCTCGCCCATGTTGGCGACCGCGGTCTGCATGCGCGCACGCGCAGCCTGCAGCAACTGTTCGTTTTCCGCGAGCGCCTTCTCGATTTCGGCGTGACCCTCGTCGATGGCGGCGAGGCGTGCCTTGGCGCTGTCGATGCGCCCCTGCCGGCTCTGCATTTCGCCCGCCAGTTCCGATAAGCGGCGGTGCGCGTTGTATGAATCGCGTTGGGCGTCATCACGCGCCTGCTCGGCAACGCGGCGCTGGTCGCGCACTTCGGCCTGGCGTTCCTGCAATTCGGCGATGCGTTTTTCGATTGCCGCGAGTTCGGCCGAGGCATCGTGCAGTTCGCGTTCGCGCGTCAACACACCGACCTGTCCGCCCTCGGCGCGGCGTACCCGCGCAAACCCCGGGCCCAGCCACACGCCATCGCGGGTAATGACGGTGCGCGCGGGCGCCAGCTTCGTCGCGATTGCGCGCGCATCGTCCAGCGTTTCGGCAATGCGCACCTGCGCCAGCAACGCCCGCGCCGCTGCCGGCCCGCTCACCTCGGCGGCCAGGGTTCCGGCTGTCTCGGCGTCCAGTATTTCACCGCCGCCAACCAGCGTGATGTCGGTCTTTGAAATGCCGGCAAGCTCACCCGCATGGACGGCCGGATCATCCACCAGCACGGCTTCCAGCATCCCGGCCAGCACGGTTTCCACCGCGCGATCCCAACCGTCGTTGACCTTCAACCGCGCGCCCAGCCGCTCGCCATCGGCCAGCCCAACCTGCTGCAGCCAATCACGCGCGGCGTCGCGGTCGCGGCCCAGCGCCGCGCGTTGCAAGGCTTCGAGCGATGCGATCCGACCGCGCAGGGTTTGCTTCTGCGCATTGGCCTCGGCCAGCCAGGTTTGCGCCTGGCGCTCCTCGCTGAGCAGGCGCTCGGCGTCGGCCTTGTGCGCATCCAGGTTCCGCGCGTGCGTGTCGACCTGCGTCTTCAACGACGCATGTTCGTCGGCAAGTCCCTGCGTCGCCGCGGCCAGCGCATCCAGATCGTAATTCTTGCGCTCGGTGCGCAGCGCTTCGCGACGGCGCGAAAGGTCCAGCGTCTGGCGGTCGAGGTGATCGATGTGGGTGCGCTCGACTTCGGCTTCGCGCGACGTCGACGCGGTCTGGCCGCTGTGCGCTTCCCAGCGCTGCTGCCACGCGGCGTGCGCGGCTTCGGCTTCAGTGAGCGCCCGCGCCGCTTGCGCATCGGCATCGCGCAGGCGCACCGTCTCGGGTTCGGCCGCAGTAACCGCGGTTTTCAGTTCTTCGCGTTGGGCCTCGTCCACCTTGATGTGGTCGGCGAGCTCTGTCCACGTGCGTTCGGATTCCTCGCGATCCTGCTGCAGCCGCTCCAGCATTTCACGGTGGTGCTTGATCTGCTGTTCGACGCGCGCAAGTTCGGCGCCGACCTGGTAAACCTCGGCCTGCACCGCGTTCATGGCTTCGATGTGCTGCTGGTGCGCCTCGCGGCCGGTTTCGATTTCAGCCTCGAGATGGCGCTGCGCGGCCAGCTTGCCTTCCAGCGCCGTTTCGGCTTCGCGCAAGGCCTGGCGACGCGAATCAAGCTCCGCGCTGACCGAACGGTAGTTCAGGGCGCGCAATTCCGCTTCACGCAGCGCACGCTCTTCTTTCAGTTTTTTCCAGCGCTCGGCCGCGCGTGCCTGGCGATTCAAATGATCGAGCTGTTTCTCGACTTCCTCGCGCACGTCCTTGACACGGTCGAGGTTCTCGCGCGTGGCCTTGATGCGGCTTTCGGTTTCCTTGCGGCGCTCCTTGTAGCGCGACACGCCCGCGGCTTCTTCCAAGTGGATGCGCAACTGCTCGGGTCGCGATTCCACGATGTCGGAAATGACGCCCTGCTCGATGATCGAATAGCTGCGCGCGCCAAGACCGGTGCCGAGGAACAGGTCGGTGATGTCGCGACGGCGGCAACGCACACCATTCAAGTAGTAATCGGACTGCGCGTCACGGCCCACCGTGCGCTTGACCGACACTTCGCTGAAGGTCGCGTACTCACCTCCCAACGTGGCATCGGAGTTGTCGAAGATCAGTTCGACCGTGGCCTGCCCGACCGGTTTGCGTCCGGATGATCCGGAAAAGATCACGTCGGTGATGGCTTCGCCGCGCAGGCGGCTGGCCGCGCTTTCGCCCATCACCCAGCGGATCGCGTCGATGATGTTGGACTTGCCGCAGCCGTTGGGCCCGCAGATGCCGGTGAGGTTGGTGGGAAGGTGCAGCACGGTCGGATCGACGAACGACTTGAATCCGGCCAGCTTGATGGTGGACAGGCGCATGGGTTCCCGGGGACTTTCAGAAAACGACGACGATCAAACCGGCGCGCTCGGCGCCGGGCGAATGCGCCACTGTGCCAACGTCCGGGCTGCAGTGCAATGAAGCGTTGCACGGCAGCGATATTTCAATGGGTTAGGAGACAAACCTGCAAGAGAAATCCGGTTCATGCGAGCGCGCAAATCCTGCCGTGCTCGGCCAGCAAGCGTCGCTTGACAAACATTTATTTATTTCTACAATCGCGGAAATATGAAAACATCGCAAGCAGTCGCCGGGTTGCGTGCGCTGGCCCAGGACAACCGACTGGCGGTCTATCGCCTGCTGGTACAAGCCGGCCCACGGGGACTTGCGGTCGGCGAGCTGGCCGACCGTCTTCGCCTGCCCGGTGCGACCCTGACCAATCATTTGAATATCCTGCGGCATGCCGGGCTGGTGCGCGATGAGCGGCAAGGCCGCGTGATCCGTTGCCGTGCCGACTACGGGCAGATGAACGCACTGCTCGGCTTTCTCACCGAGAACTGTTGCGCGGGCGACGCCGGCGTGTGCGCACCGTCCACCGCCTGCGCTCCTTCCTCCGCCACGCCCAAACCACGGAAAAGGAGTACCCGGCCATGAAACGTTTCCACGTACACGTGAATGTCACCGATCTCGAAACCAGCATCGGTTTCTATTCGACCCTGTTCGGCGGCGCGCCTTCGGTTCGCAAGCCGGATTACGCGAAATGGATGCTGGATGACCCGTGCGTCAATTTCGCGATTTCGCAACGCGACCGCACTCCAGGGGTCGATCATCTCGGCCTGCAGGCCGATGAGACGGAGGAACTTGAAGAAATCAGCCGGCGCCTGATTGCGGCTGATGCGGTAACCTTGGCCGAAAAACGCACGACCTGCTGCTACGCGCGCTCCGACAAGTTCTGGGCCGAAGACCCGCAAGGCGTGCGCTGGGAAACCTTCCACACGCATGGCGAAGCCACGACGTATTCTGCGCCTCCCGCGGAGTCGCAAGCCCTGCAGGCAACGTCGTGTTGCGGGTCGGCCGGCAGCAAGTGCACGGCATGAAGCGGGTGCTGTTCGTCTGCGTCGAAAACGCGTGCCGCAGTCAGATGGCGGAGGCGTTCGCGCAGCGGCTGGGCGCGGGTTGCGTCGAGGCTTGCTCGGCGGGCTCGCGTCCCGCGGGTTCCGTGAACCCGCGTGCGATCGCCTTCATGGTCGAGCGTGGGTACGACTTGAACCGGAACGCATCGAAGCCGCTGTCCACATTCGAGGGGCAAAGCTTCGACACCGTCGTGACGATGGGCTGCGGCGACGCTTGTCCGTGGCTTCCGGCCGCGCGTCGCGTGGACTGGGACCTGCCTGATCCCAAGGTGCTGGCGGACGAGGGATTCCGCGCAGTGCGCGACGAGATCGAACGCCGGGTGCGACAACTGTTGTCGGAACTCGGGCTGTCAGCCCAGGAGACACCGAGGTGAACGCCGTTGCACGGGAAGCCGTACCTGCGCGTTTGGGTGGGTTTGAACGTTGGCTCAGCGCCTGGGTGGTGTTGTGCATGGCCGCCGGCATCGCTCTGGGGCGGCTGGTGCCGGGCGTGTTCCACGCCCT
>JAGWZT010000337.1 GCA_018971925.1 Lysobacteraceae bacterium
CCGGCGCGCTTCCAGGGCTCGGACGCGGTGTTCAACATCGGCTGCGCGGTCGGCGCGGTGCAGAGCCTGGGCGACGGTGTGTGGATCGCCATGAACGGCCGCATCTGGGATCCGGAACATGTGCGCAAGAACCGCGCCGCGAATCGCTTCGAGGAAGCCCGGTAGCGATCCGTCACGACCGCTGCTCCAAAAAAAGAGCCCGGCAGACGCCGGGCTCGAAATCGCGATGGAACGTTGACGTCAGAGCGACGTAGCCGCCTGGCTCATGATGATGCTGCCGAAGCCGGTGCAGTAATCCCAGCCGGGGGCTGCTCTCTCGGCACCGTTGCTGCCAGACGTCACATCATGGAACGCCGAGGCCGGCAACAGATAGAGCTTCGGCGCGGCGAAGCCGATGCCGGTGCCCCTGGCGGCAATCATGCGCGCCCAGAAGCCGACGAACAGCGGCGAGGACAGGCTGGTACCGCCGTACTGCGCCGGGCTGCCGTTGACGACAATGACGGCGCCGCTGTTGGGATCGGCATCGAACGCGATGTCGGGCACACCGCGCGTGGTGTGGCCGGCGTTCTGGCCGACACCCACTTGCCAACTCGGGATGGGTTCGAAGGTGCTGGGGCTGCCGCCGGTGCTGGACCACACCGTCTCGCCCTGCCAGGTCGAGGTCGTGGCATTGAGCGTGGTGCCGCCGACGGCCACCACGTAGGGAGAACTTGCCGGCCAGCTCGGCGTGGTGCCTCGCGGGCCACCCTTGCCGCACTCGTTGGAGCCGGAATCTCCCGACGACACCGAGAAGGTCTGCCCCTGCGCATCGGCCTGCTGGAAGATCGCATCGGCCGCCGCGGCCGAACCGTCGCCCTTGGCGGACGTTTCGCACTCGCCCAGCGATACGTTGATGACCTTGGCGGCGTTCGCGCTGACCACGGTGTTGAAGTCGCTCACCATGCTCGAGTTCGCCAAGGTCGGGATGTTGTAGAAGACAATCCTGCCGACCTGTCCGCCGCCCATGCCGACGATGTCCTGGCTGTCCAGATCCCACTCGGGCGTGCCGCTGGTATCGGTGCCGGTGCCACCGGTGTTGACGATCTGCGTGGTCACCGTCGCCAGACCGTTCTGCGAGGTGAAGGTGTTGAGGTCGGAGAGAGTTTGGGTGAGATCCCCGTTGGAGATGACGCCGACGGTCACGCCCGCCGCTGTGGGCAGGCTGGTACCGCCGTAGATCGAGGGGAACTGGGTCGGGTTGTGGCCGATGATGGAACCACCGCCGCCACCGCCGGGCTTGCCCTTCATCACGTGCCCGAACAGGTGCGGGACATGCACGGTCTGCAGGCCGATCACCCCGCTCACGCCATGCAACGAGACGGGAATCACGGCATCGCTGGCGTTGGCAAACGCGTCACGGCCATCGTGGGTGTGAACACGTTCCATGTTGGTATGAAACGCAGACTGCACCGCCGCCGCGGGCGCGGTCGCGGAGACCAGCAGGCGGTTCGGCGAAATGGCGACGTCCGAGAAGCCGTGTTGCGTCAACCATGCCGCGACGGCGTTCGCATCGGCCTCGCTCGGCCCGTACTGGGCGGTGAACTGGGCGGGCGTCAGATTCGGATGGTTCGGATTGGCGATGAAAGCCTGGAGTTGCGCCTCGTTGCGCAATTGCAGCGATACCGACACCCGCATTGATTGGGAAAGGGATATCGGTCCCGTCACCATGTCCCCGGTGTGCAACGCGGCGGCATGCGCCACAACCCTGGTACCGGCGGGCGCCGCGGCACAGGCCAACGAACCAACGGCAAGACCCAGGCCCACGACCAGGCCCTTCAACCGAAACGTGTTCGACATCGAAGTCTCCTCGGATGTGCACGAAATGGGATCGAGCTTGCAAGCACTCGCGCGCAACACGGGAACAAAACAGCCATCGGCCCAGGCTCCCCGAATCACCCTGGCCCGACCACCCGTCTGAGCATGCACAAGGCATGAAGTTCGATGTTTCGAAGACCGCCGGCGCGCGCCCTCACGCGAACCGACGAACGCACACTACACATTTGCAACAAATTGTCACGTTGCGGCGCAGCACCCCGCCCGCGTTGCCCTGCGGGAGTGCAAGCCTCAGGCGAAGCACCGGATAAAAAGTCCGATCGCGGACGACCGGGCCGAGACGTCATCGAACGTCCCTGCATCCGTTTCCGCCCGCTCGCGCATCGTCACGGCCCCGATCCCCGCCGGCGTCGCGGCCGGCCCGGCGAATCAGCTCGATCGAACCCCGCAGGGGCCACCCGGCACGGCACTCACATCATGCCGGTCTGCAACTTGGCTTCGTCCGACATCATGGACTGGTTCCAGGGCGGATCGAACACCAGGTCGATCTGCGCTTCCTTGATGGTGGGAATCATCTCCAGCTTGGTGCGCGCGTCCTCGACCAGGATGTCGCCCATCCCGCAGCCAGGCGCGGTCAGCGTGAGCTTGACGTACACCTTGCGCTGGCCGTCGTCGAGATGCTCCAGGCTGAGGTCATAGACCAACCCGAGGTCCACCACGTTGATCGGAATCTCCGGATCGAAGCAGGTACGCAACTGTTCCCAGACCACCCGTTCGACGTCTGCATCGCCGGCGTCGTCGGGAACGCTCAACGGCGCCGGCGGCGGCTTGCCCAACGCATCAGCATCCTTGCCGTCGATGCGGAACAAACTGCCTTCGACGTATACGGTAAAGCTGCCGCCGAGCGATTGCGTGATGTAGCCGGTCTGTCCCGCCGGCAGGTTGACGACGTCGCCGTACGGCACGTGCACGGCGTGGCAATCGCGTTGCAGGGTGAAGGGTTCGCTGGAAGCACTGAATCCTGGCATTGCTGGATGACGTGGAGCGCCGAGATGACGGCGCGATCTGACAAGGATAGCAACACGCGTCTACACGGGCCTGATGGAGATCAGCCTGCCTTGGGGTCGGCCGTTCATGCGCCACCGCTTGCGCCGTTCGCAGCGCGCCTGTT
>JAGWZT010000338.1 GCA_018971925.1 Lysobacteraceae bacterium
GGCGATGACGATGCTGTGCATGGCTGGATGTCGTGTGGTGCGTGCGCCGGTTGGCGCTGTCCGACCGAGCGCGCGTCTCCCGGTTCAGGCGCTGCCCACTGCTTGCCGGACGGCGGTCTCGGCCGGCTCCGTTTCGTCGGACTCACCCAGCAGGCGTCGACGGATGTCGGCGGCCACGCGTGCCGCCGTGTGTCCGTCCCACAGCGCGGGCTTGCGTCCGTGCGTCCAGCAGCCGGCAAGAATCTCCTCGACCGTCCGCGCCAACGCGTACACCGCCACCAGCCGGTTGGTTCCCTCGGTCACGGTGATCGGCCGTTCGGTGGTGGTACGCAGGGTCAGGCAGGGAATGCCGAGATAAGTCGTCTCTTCCTGCACGCCGCCCGAATCCGTGATGGTGAGGCGCGCGCCGCACACGAGGTTCATGAAATCCACGTAGCCCAGCGGTTCGATGAGCGTGACGCCGGAGGCCTCGGCCAGTTCCGGCCACAGCCCGAAGGCTTCGAGGTTCTTGCGGGTGCGCGGGTGCACGGGAAACACCAACGGCAGCCGTACCGCCACGGCCTTCAGTTGCCGCACCAGCGCGGCGAGCGGCGCAGATTCGTCCACGTTGGAGGGGCGATGCAGGGTGACCACGCCGTATTCGCGTCCCAACAAACCCAGGCGCTTGCGTTCGACGCTCGCCTCGATGGCCCCACGCATCAATTCGTAGGAATCGATCATGATGTTGCCGACCCGTGTGATCTTGTCCGGCGCCACGCCTTCGGCAAGCAGGTTTTCGTCGCCGTCCGGCGAAGGCGTCCACAGGACGTCGGCCACGGTATCGGTGACCAGCCGGTTGATTTCCTCGGGCATGTCTCGGTCGCGACTGCGCAGTCCCGCTTCCAGATGCGCGACGGTGATGCGCAGTTTCGAGCCGACCAGGGCGCACGCGAGCGTCGAATTGACATCGCCCACCACCACGACCAAGTCCGGGCGGTCGGCCACGCAGGCCTGTTCGTAGGCGAGCATCACGTTGGCGGTCTGTTCGGCGTGGCTGCCGCTGCCGACACCCAGGTGCAGATCCGGCGACGGCAATTTCAGGTCGCGGAAGAAGGCCTCCGACATGTTCCTGTCGTAGTGCTGGCCGGTATGCACCAGCCGCAGCTTGCACCACGGCTGCACGTGCAGCGCATGGAACAGCGGCGCCACCTTCATGAAGTTCGGCCGCGCGGCCGCGATCAAATCAATCCCGAGCCGCTCCATGACAACTATCCCCCAGATTCTGTGACGTAGTTGGCATTATGCACGAAATGTACCAGTGCGGGACCGCGGATGTCCTCGACCACTGCGCCGCGGGTGGTGTGCATCGCCTGCTCCTCTTCTGCCGCCGACAGCGGAATCCGGAGGGCGGCATCTGCGAATGGTGAAAAAAGGGTAACCGGATTCCGGTGTGGGACCGGTTTGCTCATCCGCTATGCCCGTTCCCCGTTCAGCCGCAACGACTGCTCGCGAAAGACCGTTGTGCAGCATCACATTGTGCATCATTTGATGCACGAATGGATGTATAATGCTCCGTGACAACAGGACACCGCTGTGAGGAAACGCCATGCGAACCACTATTACTTTGGATGACAAATTACTGAAACAGGCAGGACAAGCCATTGGTACCGACGAACGCTCGGTAGTCATCCATGAAGGGCTGAAGGCGCTCGTCCAGCGCCAAGCGGCGCGACGCCTCATCCAGTTGGGGGGAAGTGTGCCGGATGCACAGTTGCCGCCACGCCGTCGCCCCGAGCCAGCCGCCACGGCGCACCGGAAGCGCGCGTGATCCTGGCTGATACCTCGGTCTGGATTGACCACCTGCGACGGCCAGACCGGCAGCTTTCTGCGGCACTCGCGGCCAATGTCGTGCTGGTACACCCATTCGTGATCGGTGAACTGGCCTGTGGGGCTCTTCCCAACCGCGCACCGCTGCTCGCCGAGCTTGCGGCCCTATCTCACGCACCGGTCGTGGCGCACGCAGAAGTGCTGGGCCTCGTCGAGCGTCGTGCACTGGGTGGCCGCGGCATCGGGTGGATCGACGTGCACCTGCTGGCCAGCGCCCTGTTGGCGGGGCACGCCCAACTTTGGACGCGGGATCGACGCCTGCACACAGTTGCCGAGGAACTGGGCATTGCCGGGCGCGAGGTCAAACACTGATGCCCCGCTAGCCCAAACGACCTAAAACGATCGCCGCGCTGCAACCCACAGTCAAATCCGGATACCCAAAAAAAT
The DNA here is from genome assembly GCA_018971925.1 of Lysobacteraceae bacterium. Taxonomy (GTDB): domain Bacteria; phylum Pseudomonadota; class Gammaproteobacteria; order Xanthomonadales; family Rhodanobacteraceae; genus 66-474. The sequence goes on from JAGWZT010000338.1 coordinate 2,254, forward strand.
GGCCCGCCAACTGGCGGGCCATTGCGATCACGCGATTTGAAACTTGCTGCGAACCGGGACGGGGGCTGCCCCGCGCTCAGCCTGGAAGTTCAAGCCTTCCAGCTGCGGCGGCGCAGCGCCGCGAAACCACCGAGCAGCAGCACCCCGAGTCCGAACATGCCGAGCACTGCGGGTTCCGGGACCGAATGGACCGACTCAACCAAGACTACGAAATCGTTGTAGTCCAAGTCTGAGCCCTGGAAGGCTGTATCTTCCCAACCCAACAAGAATTCGTTGCTGAGGAGGGCGCCGCCAGTTGCGTTGATGTTGGTGCCGTTGCCGCCCTGGTACGCGACCATGTGGTGCATGCCGTCGGAATACGGATTACCTGCCTCGCCGGCGCTGTTGTTCAGCTTCGGATCGGAGTAGAAGAAACCACCAGGTGTACCCAGGTAGTAACCGAAGGTCGCGCCATCTCCGAACGTGGCGGACGTGGCGGGTTGGCCGAACAGCGCAAACTGGAAGTTCCCGCCGCCGTTGTACACGAGCGTGCCCCTGGCGCCGGGGCTGTCAGGACCGCTGAACAACTGCAACGTGTTGGCCGGGTTGGAGGGATCAAAGATGCCGAACGTATTGACCTGCGCGTTGCCGGCAATCTCCGCCAAGATAACGTTGAAGCTGCCACCTGTTCCACCGATATTCCAGTAGCTGCTCGGTACGTATTGGCCGTTGTAGATGTTGAGCCCGGTC
>JAGWZT010000339.1 GCA_018971925.1 Lysobacteraceae bacterium
GACGACCTCGCCGAAGATCGTGTGGCGGCCGGTCAAGTACTCCGTCGGCGCCACCGTGATGAAGAACTGCGAGCCGTTGGTCGCGGGCCCCGCGTTGGCCATGGCGAGCTTACCGGGCTTGTCGAAGGAGAGGCCGGGCACGAACTCGTCCTCGAACTGGTAACCCGGGCCTCCGGTGCCGGTGCCGAGCGGGCAGCCGCCCTGGATCATGAAATCGGCGATTACGCGGTGGAAGTTCAGGCCGTCGTAGAACCCGCGCTGCGCAAGATTGACGAAATTGGCAACGGTCAGTGGCGCCTTGTCGTCGAACAGGCGCACGTGGATCGGACCCTTGGAGGTCTGGAAAGTGGCGGTGAGGCTCATGAGCGGTCCTGTCTGGGAAACGCTCCAGTCTACCAGCCTGAACGATCTGCCCGCCTCCATCCGGCGCCGAATCACGATCACAGGTATAATGTGCGTCTGCGGTTTGTCATGCCGCCCTTTTCCCCCTTCCCCGGCCGCATGCTGCGGCCGTTTCGCGTGCCCCAATGTCCATCCAGAACCTCCGCAACATCGCGATCGTCGCCCACGTCGACCACGGCAAGACCACGCTGGTCGACCAGCTGCTGAAGCAATCCGGCACCCTGTCGGAACGCGCCGCCGTGCCCGACCGCGTGATGGACAGCAACGACCTGGAACGCGAGCGCGGCATCACGATCCTTTCGAAGAACACCGCGATCCGCTGGACCGATCCGCGCGGAGAGGAATGGCGCATCAACATCGTGGACACGCCCGGACACGCCGACTTCGGCGGCGAAGTCGAGCGCGTGCTGTCGATGGTCGATTCGGTGCTGATCCTGGTCGATGCGATGGACGGCCCGATGCCGCAGACGCGCTTCGTGACGCAGAAGGCGTTCCAGATGGGCTTCAAACCCATCGTGGTGGTCAACAAGGTGGACCGCCCCGGCGCGCGCCCGGACTGGGTCGTCAACCAGACTTTCGACCTGTTCGACCGCCTCGGTGCCAACGAGGAACAACTCGATTTTCCGATCGTGTACGCCTCCGCGCTGCACGGTTACGCCGGGCTGGAACCCGACGTGCGTTCGGGCGACATGACGCCGCTGTTCGAAGCGATCACCAGGCATGTGCAGCCGCCGCAAGTTGACCTCGACGGCCCGTTCCAGATGCGGGTGTCGTCGCTCGATTATTCGAGCTACGTCGGCTTGATCGGTGTCGGTCGCGTGCAGCGTGGCCAAGTGCGCACCAACATGCCGGTCACGGTCGTCGATCACGAGGGCAAGCGTCGCAACGGCAAGATCCTCCAGGTGATGGGCTTCATGGGCCTCGAACGCCGCGAAGTTTCCGAAGCGCAGGCCGGCGACATCATCGCGATTTCCGGCATCGAGAACCTCGGCATTTCCGACACCATCTGCGACCCGTCGGTGGTCGAGGCGCTGCCCGCGCTGACCGTGGACGAGCCGACCATCAGCATGACCTTCCAGGTCAACAACTCGCCGTTCGCCGGCAACAAGGATTTGTCCGGCGGCAAGTTCCTGACCTCGCGCCAGATCCGCGAGCGCTTGACCCGCGAGACGCTGCACAACGTCGCGCTCAAGGTCGAGGACACGATCGATCCCGACAAGTTCAAGGTTTCGGGCCGTGGCGAACTGCACCTTTCCATCCTGATCGAAACCATGCGCCGCGAGGGCTACGAACTCGCGGTGTCGCGCCCGGAAGTGATCGTGCGCGAAATCGACGGCGCGTTGCAGGAACCGTACGAGCAACTGGTCGTCGACCTCGAAGAGCAATACCAGGGCGGCGTGATGGAAAAGCTCGGCACGCGCCGTGCGCAGATCCGCAACATGGAGCCGGACGGCAAGGGCCGGGTGCGCCTGGAGTACATGATCCCCGCGCGCGGCCTGATCGGTTTCCAGACCGAATTCCGCACGCTCACCGCAGGCACCGGCCTGATGTTCCACGTGTTCGACCATTACGGACTGCGTTCGGATGGCGTGATCGGCAAGCGCGCCAACGGCGTAATGATCTCCAACGGCACCGGTCCGGCCCCGGCCTATGCACTGTGGGGCCTGCAGGACCGCGGCCGCATGCTGATCGATGCCAACGTGCAAATCTACGAAGGCCAGCTGGTCGGCATCCATGCCAAGGACAACGACCTCACCGTGAACGCGCTGCGCGCCAAGCAGCTCACCAACGTGCGCGCATCCGGCAAGGATGATGCGCTGACCCTGACGCCGCCGGTGCGCCTGTCGCTGGAACAGGCGCTGGAATTCATCGACGACGACGAACTGGTCGAAGTCACGCCCAGGCAGATCCGCCTGCGCAAGAAGCACCTCACCGAGAACGATCGCAAGCGCGCATCGCGGCAGGCGGCGTAACGTACCGCATAACGAAACGGCACCCCCGGGTGCCGTTTTCTTTTCGGTCGCAAGATTTTCGTTGACAAAGATTCGGGACGCGCCTACCTTGCGCGCGCCCGTGGTTCGCCGCAGGCTTTCGTTTTCCTTTCAGACATCCTAATGGACAGCTACCCGAGTACCAACGCAGCCGTTTGCCCCTTCGGGCGCGCGTCTGCCTTGGCCATTGAAAACCCGAACACGACCCGCAGGATCGCGCGGGCGGGCCACTCGTCGTAGCTGGCTCCGCTCGCCTCCGTCCCGCCGGATCGGAGGTGAGCCATGAATCTTCGTTGCATCATCCTCGCCGCGTTGCTCGCGCTCCCCGGCATCGCGCAAGCCGACGACACCGCGCCGCGGCTGTTCGTGCCGCAACTGCTGGGTGCGCAATACACCTTCATCGACCAGCACCAGGACGCGCTGCGCTCGCCCTATGCGGGGCCCCTGAGCCTGAAGGCCGATGGCGACACCGAGCAGTCGCACACCTTCGGTGCGTATTTCGGCGTGCAACTACCGGCGCACTTCCAGTACTACTTCGACGTCGAGATGTTCAAGGGTGAGGGCGTCAGCGGCGCTACCGGTGT
>JAGWZT010000340.1 GCA_018971925.1 Lysobacteraceae bacterium
TGATGTTCGCGCAGGCGAACTCCGAGCATTGCCGGCACAAGGTGTTCAACGCCGACTTCACGGTGGACGGCGAGAAGCAATCATCCAGCCTGTTCGGGATGATCCGCCACACCGACAAGATGTCGCCTGCGTACACGTTGTCGGCCTACAGCGACAACGCGGCGGTGATCGAAGGTTCGCAAGGCGCGCGTTTCTTCGCGGATGCCGACGGGGTGTGGCGCGCGCATCCAGAATCCATTCACTACGCGATCAAGGTGGAAACGCACAATCATCCGACCGCGATTTCGCCCTGGCCGGGCGCGGCCACGGGTTCCGGCGGCGAAATCCGCGACGAAGGCGCGGTCGGGCGCGGCGGCAAGCCCAAGGCGGGCCTGGTCGGTTTTTCCGTATCGCACCTGCGCATCCCCAGCCTGCCGCGGCCATGGGAAGCGGAACGTCCGCTGCCGCCGCGCGTCGCCAGCGCATTCGAAATCATGCGCGACGGCCCGTTGGGCGCGGCAGGGTTCAACAACGAATTCGGACGCCCGTGCCTCGCGGGCTATTTCCGCACGTTCGAGCTGGAAACCGGCAAGCCCGGCATGCGCCACGGTTACGACAAGCCGATCATGCTGGCCGGCGGCGTGGCCAACGTGCGGCCGATGCTGGTGAAGAAAAACAAGCTCGCTCCGGGCGACGCGGTGATCGTGCTGGGTGGCCCGGCGATGCTGATCGGCCTCGGTGGCGGCGCGGCTTCGTCGATGGCGGCGGGCGCATCCAGCGAGGCGCTCGACTTCGCCTCCGTGCAGCGCGACAACCCGGAAATGCAGCGGCGCTGCCAGGAAGTCATCGACACGTGTTGCGCGGCCGGCGACGCCAGTCCGATCGTCGCGATCCACGACGTCGGTGCGGGCGGTTTGTCGAACGCGATCCCCGAGCTGCTGCACGACGCCAGCGTCGGCGGCGAAATCGACCTCGACGCCGTGCCGCTGGACGATCCGCGACTCTCGCCGATGCAGATCTGGTGCAACGAGTCGCAGGAACGCTACGTGCTGGGCGTGAAACCCGCGGACCTCGACACGTTCCGTGCCATCTGCGAGCGCGAGCGCTGCCCGTTCGCGGTGGTCGGCACGGCGACGGAAGAGCAACGCCTGCGGGTGCGATCGCAGCGCGATCCGCGCGTGATCGACATGGAACTCGCGACGCTGCTCGGCAAGCCGCCGCGCATGCAGCGCGACGCGACCCGCATCAAACCGCAACTCGACATCGTCCCGGACCTGACCGGCATCGGCCTCGATGACGCGATCGAGCACGTGCTGCGCATGCCCGCCGTGGCGGGCAAGGCGTTCCTGATCCACATCGGCGACCGCAGCGTCGGCGGCTTGTGCGCGCGCGACCAGCTGGTCGGCCCGTGGCAGGTGCCAGTGGCGGACTGCGCGTTGACGCTGACCGACTTCGAAGGTTACGCCGGTGAAGCGATGGCGATGGGCGAACGCGCGCCGGTCGCGGTGCTGGACGGCGCGGCCTCCGCGCGCATGGCGCTGGGCGAAGCGATCACCAACCTGATCGCCGCGCCCGTGGACAAGCTGGAGGAAATCCGCCTGTCCGCGAACTGGATGGCCGCGATCGGCCACGCCGGCGAGGACGCCGCGCTGTTCGATGCGGTGCAGGCGGTTTCGCTGCAGCTGTGTCCCGCGCTCGGCATTTCGATTCCGGTCGGCAAGGATTCGCTGTCGATGCGCACGCTGTGGCGCGACGGCGATCGCGAGCAGCGCACCATCGCGCCGGTGTCGCTGATCGTCAGCGCGTTCGCGCGCGTCGGCGACGTGCGCGGCGCGTTGACGCCGCAGCTTCGCATGGATGCGGGCGACACCGAACTGTGGCTCATCGATCTCGGCGCAGGCCGCGACCGCCTCGGCGGTTCGGTGTTGACACAGGCCTACGAGCGCGGCGGCGGCGTGCCGCCCGATTTCGAAAACCCGGAACGCCTGCGCGGCCTGTTCGACACCATCCGCGCCGCGCGTGACAAGAACCTGTTGCTCGCCTACCACGACCGCTCCGACGGCGGCGCGATCGTGACACTGCTGGAAATGGCGTTCGCGGGCCATTGCGGGCTTGAAGTGTTCCTCGACGGCTGGGCCGACAGTGCATTGCGCGCGCTGTTCAACGAAGAGCTCGGCGCGGTGGTGCAGGTGCGGGTGGACGACCACGACGCGTTCGCTGCCATTGCCGAAGCGCATGGGCTGGCGGCGATGACACGCGTGATCGCGCGCCCGAAGGCGAAACTCGGCATCAAGTTGTACGGCGGCGATGAAACCGTCGCCAAGTGGAACTGGCAGAAGCTGATCGGTGCCTGGCACGAAACCAGCCACGCGATGCAGCGCCTGCGCGACAACCCGGCCAGCGCCGACGCCGAGCGCGACTGGCGCTGTGACGACAACGATCCGGGCGTGAACGCCAAGCTGACGTTCGATCCCGCCGAAGACATCGCCGCGCCTTACATCAGGAAAGGCACGCGCCCGCGCGTCGCGGTGCTGCGCGAACAAGGCGTCAATGGACAGGTCGAAATGGCTGCCGCGTTCACGCGCGCGGGCTTCGATGCCATCGACGTGCACATGAGCGACCTCGCCACCGGCCGCCACAAGCTGGGTGAATTTTCGGGCTTCGCCGCATGCGGCGGCTTTTCCTACGGCGACGTTCTGGGCGCGGGCCGCGGCTGGGCCGCGTCGATCCTGTACCACGACGACCTGCGCGAACAATTCGCCGCGTTCTTCGCGGACCCTTCGAAGTTCGCGGTCGGCATGTGCAACGGCTGCCAGATGCTGGCGCAACTCAAGTCCATCATTCCGGGCGCCGAGCACTGGCCCACGTTCCGGCGCAACGCGTCGGAGCAATACGAAGCGCGGTTGGTGACGCTGGAAGTGCTGGACGCGGGTTCGATCCTGTTCCGCGGCATGGCGGGTTCGCGCATCCCCGTCGTCACCGCGCACGGCGAAG
>JAGWZT010000341.1 GCA_018971925.1 Lysobacteraceae bacterium
CACGGCCGTCACGGCGTGATGGGCGCCGCGCACTGGTATTTCGACACGTACATGCGAAGTCCCACGCGCCGCCGTGCAATGGGAGACGGTACGGCGGCGTAACGAATTTTCCTCAACACATTTCGGGTGCCTCGGCACCCATCACCTGGTGAGCGAGAGAAGGGGTACGTCATGAAATTTCGCAAGAGCATGCTTTCGGCGAGCATCGCCACGGCGCTGTTGTTCGCAGCAGCTGCCCAGGCGCAGAACGCCTCGCCGCAAAACCAGACCAACAACACCGACCAGTCGCAAGCCGCCAAGAACAAGCAGGCCGCCGAGCAGAAACAGACCGCACAGACGCTGGGAACCGTGCAGGTCGTCGGCGTGCGTGCCGCGCAGGCGCTGTCGCTGGAGACCAAGAAGGCGGCCAATTCGCAGGTAGAGGTGGTGTCCGCCGTGGACATCGGCAAGTTGCCGGCCAAGAACGTGGCCGACACCATCGCGCAATTGCCAGGCGTGAACATAGCCGACGCGGCCGGTTCGGAAGGCGGCTTCGACGAAGCCGACCGCGCCAGCATCCGCGGCAGCGCGCCCTCGCTGACCCTCACCACCATCAACGGCCACTCCGTCGCGTCCGGTGACTGGTTCATCCTCGGAAGCGGCGGCACGCGCAGCGTCAGCTTCGCAATGCTGCCTTCCGAAGTCGTGAATCAGGTCGTCGTGCACATGACCCCGGAAGCCAAGCTGCTCGAGGGCGGTGCGGCTGGCACCATCGACATCATTACCCGCAAGCCACTCGATTTCAGCCAGCAGTTCTCCGCCGAAGCCAGCGTGGGTGCCGTGTATGCCGATCTGCCCGGTGACACCAAGCCGCAGTTCAATGGTCTGCTGAACTGGAAGAACGCTTCCAACACGTTCGGCGTGATGTTCCAGGCCTTCTACGAGGAACGCTCGCTGCAACGCGAGGGACAGGAGATTCTCGGCTATTCCTACATCCCGACCGGATCGGCGGCGGCCACTTCGCTGGGCTTGTCTGCGGCGAGACCCGGCAGTGCCAGCACCGGCGTGTTCTATCCCAACCTGCCGGGCGCGGCGTTGTTCACCCAGACGCGCAAGCGCAAGGGCGGGACAGTCGACATCCAGTGGCGGCCCACCGACAACCTGACCTTCAATCTCGATGCGTTCTACTCAAAGCTGGATGCCACCGACTACAACCGCAACTACATGTTGCGCACGCGCGACCAGCTTCCCAAGCAGGCGGTGACGGGTACCATCCAGGGCAATATCCTGACCAGTGCGAGCCTGCCCGGGGATCCAGCGATTTCACAGGGCATCTACGACATGATCTCGCGTCCGGGCGAGAGCGAATCCAGCCAGTTCGTCACATTGGACGCGGATTGGCAGGCCACCCAGAACCTCGGGTTCAAGTTCCAGATCGGCACCACCCGTGGCACGGGCAACACCCCGGTGCAGGATGTGATGGAAATGGACACGGGGTATGGATCGACCGCCAGTTATGCGATGAATGGCGCCGGTGCACCGCTCAACTGGGCGATGAGCGGCGACAACACCCGGTTCGATCCTGCGACGATGGGGCTGGACTGGATCTTCGGTGACCAGGACGTGCACGTGGTCGACAAGGAACGCTGGTTCCAGGCTGACGGTGAATACGATTTCGACAACGCCGGTCCGCTATCGTCATTGGAGTTTGGCGTGCGTTACGCCAAGCATGACCACGACAGCCCGACGGCCGTCGCGCAGGGTCCGAACTTTGCATCGGCCGTGCAGTTCGGTCAGGGCTCCACGATCTATCCGTCGGCCGGCGGCAACTATCCAGGCGATTTCGCCAGCAATGTCGGCGTGGGCCAGATGCCGGCCAACATCTGGTTCTGGACGCCCGCGCAACTGTCGCAACTGAACGCCTTGTATGCCAACCGCAAGGTCACGGGCGATACCAGCTCGCGCTTCTATCCGAACGACATCTACTCGATGTCCGAGAAGAACGGCGCGGCCTACATCCAGGCCAATTTCACCGGCGAGCACTGGACCGCCAATGCCGGCCTGCGCTACGTGTCCACCGACGAGAACATCGGCTACACCAGCCCGGGCATCCAGGAACCCACCCATTCCGGCCCGTTCCTGAATTCGGCGTTCTACCCGAACGGCTGGTACTGGAACTACTACAAGCACAGCTACAACAAGATCCTGCCGAGCTTCAACGTGAAGTTCGACCTGAACCAGGACGGCAGCCTGCTGACCCGGTTCTCGGCGTCGCAGACGTTGACACGCCAGGACTACAACCAGTTGGCCGGCTTCCTCAGCCTGACCGACCCGACGGTGCAAGGTGAGATCGGTTCCGGCAGTGGCGCCAACCCCCGCCTGAAGCCGATCCTCTCCACCAACTTCAGTGCGTCGCTGGAGTGGTATTTCGCCCAGCGCGGCCTGCTGGCGGCCAGCGTGTACCAGATGGACCTGAGCAACTATTACGACTACGGTTCGACGACCGGAACGTACCTCAATGACCTCCTGACGAACAACAAGGTGACCAACCCATCGGGGGCACCGATCTACAGCCAGTACCTGGTCAGCATCCCGGTCAACGTCAACGGCACCTTGAAGGGCGTGTCGTTGAACTACATCCAGCCGATCGGCGAGCACTTCGGCGTGTCGTTCAACTACACCTATGCCAATGGCCACTCGTCCGGTGGCACCTACCTGTACAACCCGGACGGAACGCCCGGCAACAACATCGCGGCCGGCAATCGTCCGCTGTTCGGCACCTCGAAGAACACTTTCAACGCTTCGGTGTTCTACGAGAGCGAGCACTGGAATGCCCGGCTCAACTACACCTACCGTTCCAAGTTCTACGACGGCGTGATGAGCAACTCGGGCGCCGGGATGCCGCTGCTGCCCTACTGGCAACAGGGGCAGGGTTACCTGTCATTCTCGGCCGGCTACAAGCTCAATGACCATGTGAGCTTC
>JAGWZT010000342.1 GCA_018971925.1 Lysobacteraceae bacterium
CTCGACGACTACACCGCGCACCGCTACCACACGCCCTACGACAACTTCGATCCCAAGTGGGATTTCTCGGGCGTCGCCGAGGACGCGCAAGCGCTCTATGAAGTGGGCCGCCAGCTGGTGAACGGCGATGAATGGCCGCAGTGGTACAAGGACAGCGAATTCCGCGCGCGCCGCGAAAAAATGATGGGAAGGTGAACTGCCGGCAAGTGGCCGGAGGCGCGCCGGCCATGCGCTTGGCGCACTCCAGCCTGCGCCGTGATTGACGCACGCAAGCTCAACGCGGCGCGGCACGCATGGCCTCGACGATGCGCTGGGTTTCCGCGCTCACGCGCGTGACGCGCGTGAGCAGGTCGATCACCTTGCTCCAATCGGCCCAGTGCCAGAAATCCGGATAGATCCAGCGCGCGGCCCCAGCCTTTCAGCAAATCTTTGAACGCCTCGCGCACCACGCTTTCGCGATGCGTGCCGCCGACCTCGCGCAGTTTCGCGAGTTCGGCAAGGTATTGCTGGATCAGCACCTTCGACATCACGCCCCCGTTGCAGGCACCGCGCAAGGACGGCCAATCACCGGCATTCCGGCGACGTCAGCACGCGCAACACTTGCCCTCACCCGGCGCGCAGGAGTTCTCAGGTCAGTGCTTCCCCTGCGGCTTGGCGTCGCGCGCACCGGACCGCGTCGACGACGATGCACCCGGGCCAGTCCAGCGCTTCAGCCAGTCGATCACGGTCTCGTGCCACATCACGCTGTTCTGCGGTTTCAGCACCAGGTGATCCTCGTCCGGGAAGTTGAGGAACTCGCTGGGGATGCCGCGCCGCTGCAGCGCGGTGAATGCTCCCAGGCCCTGCGATTCCGGAATGCGATAGTCGCGGCTGTCGTGGACCACCAGCATCGGCACGCGCCAGTCCTTGACGTGGTTCAACGGATTGAACTTCTCGTAGTTCTCCGGGTGCTCGAATTGCGTGCCGCCGTTTTCGTGTTCCTCGAACCACAGCTCGTCGGTCGCGTAATACATCATGCGCGCGTCGAAGACGCCGTCATGATCGACGAAGCACTTCCACGGCTGGTTCCACACGCCGGCCATCCAGTACACCATGTAGCCGCCGTAGCTCGCGCCGAGCGCGCATGCATCGTTGCCGTCGAGGTACGGGAACTGCTGCAACGCCGCGGCCCAGCCCTTCTGCAAATCCTCCAGCGGGCGATCGCCCCAGTGCTGCGAAATCGCGTCGGTGAACGCCTGGCCGTAACCGACCGAGCCATGGAAGTTGATCGCGACCACCGCGAAGCCGGCGCCCGCGTAGGTCTGCGGATTCCAGCGGTAGTGGAACTCGTCCGGCCACGCGCCTTGCGGGCCGCCGTGGATCAGGAACGCGACGGGATATTTCCGGCCGGGCTTCGCACCCACCGGCGGCATCACGTAGCCGTGCACGCTGTCGCCGTTCCAGCCCTTGAAGGTGAACCACGTCGCCTTGGAAAATTCGACGTTCGCGAGTCGCGACGCATTGAAGTGCGTGACTTGCGCAAAGCCCTCTCCTTGCGCGGTCAGCGTGTACAGGTCGGTCGGATGCGAGAAGTCCTGGCGCGCGGCGACGATCCTGTCGCCGGCGACGTCGAAGCCCAGCACGCTGCCGTCGCCCAGCAGTCTGGTCGGCTTGCCGCTGGCGATGTCGATGGCATACAGCGCGACGTTGCCGTCGTCTGCGACGGTCGTGTACAGCGTCTTGCCGTCAGCGGACAGCACCAGCGGTCCGGCCGAACGATCCCAGCCTGGATCGATTTCGCGGGTGGCGCCGGTGGCGAGATCGAGCGCCATGATGCCGAAGCGGTCGGCTTCGAAACCCGGCACCTTCATCGCGAGGTAGTAAAGCGTCTTGCCATCGTTCGAAGGCAGCGGGAACGCATCCCAGGCCTTGTTCGCGGCGGTCAGGTTTTTCGGCGCGGCGGAACCGTCGGCAGGAGCCGAGTACACGTCGAAGTTGGTGGACCACGGTTCGGTCTTGCCCGCGATGCGCACGTCGAAATACACCGTCTTGCCATCCGGCGACCACGCGTAGTCGGTGTTGCCGCCATCGGGCTTCGAGGTCACATCGCCGTCAATGCCCTTGGTCACGAGCACCGGCTTGGCCGAGGCATCCAGCGGCACCACGAACAACTGCCCGCGGCGATGGTCGGACCATTCATCCCAGTGCCGCACGAACAGGCGGTGGTACAGGCGTCCGGTGGCCTTGACCTGCTTCTGCGCTTCAAGCTTGTCGCGGGTGCATTCGAGCGTGGTGCAATCCTCGAACATCTGCGCGGAGAACAGCAGCGACCTGCCGTCGGGTGAAAGCTTGAAGTTGTCGACGTCCAGCGGCAGGTGCGTCACCTGCACGGGCTCGCCGCCCGCGACCGGCGCCGACCACAACTGCGTGGAATCCTTTTCGGTCGCGAGGAAATAAAGCGTCTTGCCATCCGGCGAGAACGCAGGGCTGTTGGCATTCGACTTCGGGTCGGTGACGCGGCGCGGCTCGACGCTTTTTTTCGAAAGGTCGAGCAGCCACACGCTGTTGATGCCCTTGTTGGCGTCCCAGTCGGTGCTGCGCACCGTGAAGGCGACTTCGTTGCCGTTCGGCGACAGGTGTGGATCGGACACGCGATCCATCATCGCCAGATCGTGTGCGTTGAAGGGATGTTGAGCGGCCATCGCAGTCCCCGATGCAGCGGCCAGCGCCAGAGCGCAGGCGGCAAGGCGAAGATTCATCGTCGCTCCCCGGAAGTCGTCGAAGACGCTAAGTTAGCGTGCGCGCCGGTAGCCATACAAGCGTGACGCAAGACCCGCCACCTTTGTTGGACGGCGATCACGATGCCGCTTCCGCAGCCTTCGATGGGGCGCGCGGGACCCGGTCTACGCGCTGTTTCCAGCGCGCAAACCGGGCCGGCACCACGCCCGGAACCTCAGTGTTTCAGCACCGCC
>JAGWZT010000343.1 GCA_018971925.1 Lysobacteraceae bacterium
GCGCGCATAGCGCTGCAACACATGCGGCGCGGTGAAATCGCGATCGGCATTGCGCGCCTCGCCCAGCACCGCAGCGAGTTCGGCAACGTCGCGCAAGCCCAGGTTCGCGCCCTGCCCCGCCAGCGGATGCACCGCGTGTGCGGCATCGCCGATCAGCACGCAACGCCCCGCCGCGAAGCGCTCGGCAATCTGAAGACGCAACGGGAAAGAAGAGCGCGGCGTGGTCGACGTGATCGTGCCCAAACGAAAATCCGACGCGATGCCCACGGCGTCGCAAAACGCCGCATCGTCCAACACCAGCACGTCGTGTGCGCGCGCTTCCGGCAGCGACCACACGATCGAGCAGCGCCCATCGCCGAGTGGCAACAACGCAATCGGACCCTCATCGGTGAAGCGCTGCCATGCGGTCGCGTCGTGCGCGCGTTCGGTCGCCACGTGCGCCACCACTGCGCGCTGGCTGTAATCGCGGCCACGCGCCGCGATGCCAGCCTGTTCGCGCAGCACCGAACCCGCGCCATCCGCGATCACCAGCAACGCGGCCGAAAGCGCTTCGCCGTCACCCAATTCCAGCGTGACGCGATCCTCGCGCTGGGTGAAGGATGCAACATGCGCTGGACAAACGCGGCGCACACCTGCACCGGCCAACGCATCCCACAGCGTGCGCGCGACCAGCTTGTTCTCGACGATCCAGCCGAGTTGCGCGCGGCCCTCGCGCGCGGCGTCGAACGTGATTTCCGCACCCGATGCGCCATCCCACACGCGCATGTGCCGGTACGGCGACACGCGTGCGGCTTCGATGGCGCGCCAGACACCCAGTTCGTCCAGCAAGCGCGACGACGACGGCGCCAGCGCAATCACGCGCAGATCTTCGGGATCGGCTGCGTTCCACGGCGCAGGCTCGCGCGCTTCCAGCAAGGCGACCGAGAACCCGCGTCGCGCGAGTGCCAGCGCGCACGCCGCGCCCACCATGCCACCGCCGGCAATCGCAATGTCGAGCGAAGGACGACGCGCGTTCACGGGCCGGCATCCAACGCCGCCGTCGGCGGCTCGCCACGAAAACCCATGCCGCGCCGCGCGACCGCGTGCCGCAGCGGCGGGATGCCGCCCAGCGCCAGCATCGCCAGCGAACGCAACGGCGCGAGCGCCGGTTGCGGCAGGCAACCCAGTGCGATCAGGCCGTGGCTGAAAGCCAGCACGCCGTCGCGGTCCGGTTGCCGCCGCGATGCGTATTCATTCAGAAGATTTGCCGTACCCGGATCATCGGCACCGGCAATCAGTTCCGCCAAGGTCAGTGCATCGCGCAATCCGAGGTTGAACCCTTGCGCGCCGATCGGGTGCACGGCCTGCGCGGCGTTGCCGACCAGCACCGCGCGCGGCGCTATGACGGCGCCCGCCAGCACTCGGCGGATGCGGTGCACGAAGCGCTTGCCGGGTCGCGACAGTTTTCCGAGTTTCCAGCCGAAACGCTGCTGCGCCAGCGCGATGAATGCTGCATCGTCCATCCCGGCGACTTCGTCGTGGCGATCGGCGGATACGGTCAGTACCAGCCCCCGCCGCTGGTTCGGCAACGGCAAAAGCGCGACCGGGCCTTCGTCGGTGAAACGTTCGAACGCGCAGTCCGGGATGTCGCGCCCGCACTCCACGGTGCAGACAAACAAGCTCTGGCCGTAATCGTGTTCCTGCGCACCGATGCCCAACTGCGCGCGTACCAGTGAATCGCTGCCGTCGGCGCCGACCACGAGTCGCGCTTCGATGTTGCGTTCCTCGCCGGCCATCGCAACGCGCGCGTGCCAGCTTGATTCCATGGGCGCCAGCGCGAGCAGTTTCGCCGGCGCCAACCGTTCGATACGCCGGCACGCCGCAAGCTGGCGTTGCAATGCGGTGCCCAGCACGCTTCCCGGCACCACGCGGCCCAGCGCATCCACGCCCGCATCTGCGGCTGTCATCCGCAGCTTGCCGAACTCCCCCGCACGGCTGACTTCGACTCGACGGATCGTGCCTGCTGCGGCATCAAGGTGCGGCCACACCTGCAATGCCTTCAGCGCATTGACAGACGCGCGCGCCAGCACCAGGTTGCGATCGTTGTCGTCGCCACCCGCGGCCTGATTTGTGCGCGCAGGCGCAGCCTCCAGCAACGTGGCGCTGCGCCCGGCGGCATCCAGCGCCAGCGCGAGGGAGGCCCCCACCAAGCCGCCGCCGACGATCAGGATGTCCGTGCGTTGCGTCATTCCGGAATGATAGCCGGTTGACGCGGGTCAGCCGGACGCGGATGCCCTGCGCTAAACTAGCGGCAATCGCAACGAGGATGGATTCCATGTCGCAACCCGCCCGCTCCACGCAATCGTCGTTCGTTTCTCCCGGCACGCTGGTGCTGTGCGGGATGGTCGCGTTCACCGTGATCTACCGGCTGCTGGTGCATTACGCGGCGGGCGCGCTGCCGTGGAACTTCACGCCGGTCGAGGCAATGGCGCTGTTCGGCGGCGCGTATTTCGCCAACCGCAAGCTGGCGATCGCGGTGCCGCTGGTCGCGATGGCCTGCGCGGACCTGGTGATCGCCTTCTCGCTGCCGTCGTCGCAAGTCGTCGACTGGCTGGTGATCGCGCCCGTGATCTACGCCTGCGTGGCGCTGACCGCGTTCGCCGGCTTCGCCCTGCGCGGCCGCGTGCGCGTGTGGAACACGCTGGTCGCGGCGATTGCCAGCGCGACGGGCTTCTACCTGGTCACCAACTTCTTCACGTGGGCGACCTCCACGATGTATCCGCACACGCTGGGCGGCCTGATGACCTGCTACATCGCCGGCTGGCCGTTCTACGAGCACGGCAGCCTGCCGGGCACGGTGTTGTGGACCGCGTTGCTGTTCGGCGGCTTCGCGCTGCTCGGCCGCCGCTGGAGCGTGCTGCGCCTGACCGCGGCGCATTGATGGGCAACCGCCTTTCGAAGATCTACAC
>JAGWZT010000018.1 GCA_018971925.1 Lysobacteraceae bacterium
GAAGGCGAAGAGGTCGTCCGCCTGTCGCGTTTCCCGACGGCGGGCGTGGTTGCGCCGCAGGTGATCGCCGCGCCGGCACCCGCCACCGCACCCCTGGCGGCGATCACCCCTGCCGCAGCCGGCGCACCCGCTGCTGCCGCCGCCTCCGAGGAATCGGGCTTGCCGCCCGGAAGCGTGGTGCGTTCGCCGATGGTCGGCACCTTCTACGCCGCGGCCTCCCCCGGCGCCGAACCCTTCGTCAAGGTCGGCCAGCAGGTGAAGGTGGGCGATCCGTTGGGTGTGATCGAAGCCATGAAGATGTTCAATCAGATCGAAGCCGAGGTCGCCGGCACCGTGGTCGCCATCGTGGCCGAGAACGGCCAGGCGGTGGAGTTCGATCAACCGCTGTTTGTCATTGGATAGGGCCGAGGGATGAGAGACGAGCAGCGAACCATCGCGCGTACGCCAGTACCTATCCTCGGTCGCCGCCCCTCTCCGTTCATCGCCATCATCCGAACTCGCCACGGCGCATCCGTCGAAGCGCCCTCACCACTCACGACTCGCCCCTATGCTTGACAAAGTTCTCATTGCCAATCGTGGCGAAATCGCGCTGCGCGTGCTGCGCGCGTGCCAGACCATGGGCATCAGGACGGTCGCGGTGCACTCCACCGCCGACAGCAACCTGAAGCACGTCGGCATGGCGGACGAATCCATCTGCATCGGCCCGGCGCCCTCCGCAAAGAGTTACCTCAACATCCCCGCGATCATCGCGGCCGCGGAAATCACAGACGCCTCGGCGATCCATCCGGGTTACGGGTTCCTGTCCGAGAACGCCGACTTCGCCGAGCAGGTCGAGCAATCGGGTTTCGTGTTCGTGGGCCCGCGCGCCGAAACCATCCGCCTGATGGGCGACAAGGTCGAAGCGATCAAGGCCATGAAGTCGGCTGGCGTACCGTGCGTGCCGGGTTCCGACGGCCCGCTCGACGACGACGCCGAACGCAACATGCGGATCGCGCGCGACATCGGCTACCCGGTGCTGATCAAGGCCGCCGGCGGTGGCGGCGGGCGCGGCATGCGCGACGTGCACACCGAAGCTCACCTCGGCAACGCGATCGCGACGACGCGTGCGGAAGCGCGCGCGGCGTTCGGCAACGACATGGTGTACATGGAGAAATTCCTGGAGAACCCGCGCCACGTGGAAATCCAGGTGCTGGCTGACGGCCAGGGCCATGCGATCCATCTGTGCGAGCGCGATTGCTCGATGCAGCGCCGCCACCAGAAGGTGGTCGAGGAAGCGCCGGCGCCCGGCATCACGCCGGAAATGCGCACCGAGATCGGCAAGATCTGCGTGGACGCCTGCCTGCGCATCGGCTACCGCGGCGCCGGCACCTTCGAGTTCCTGTTCCAGGACGGACGCTTCTATTTCATCGAGATGAACACGCGCATCCAGGTGGAGCATCCGGTGACCGAACTGATCACCGGCGTGGACCTGGTGCGCGAGCAGTTGCGGATCGCGGGCGGCGAGGCGCTGTCGATCCGGCAGGAAGACATCATCCCGCGCGGCCACGCGATCGAGTGCCGCATCAACGCGGAAGACCCCGACACCTTCATGCCGAGCCCCGGCACGGTGAAGCGGTTCGAGGCGCCGGGCGGCCCCGGCGTGCGCATCGACACCCATCTGTACGACGGTTACAGGATTCCGCCGAACTACGATTCGATGATCGGCAAGTTGATCGTGCACGGCTTCGATCGCAAGACCGCGATCGCGCGCATGCGCACCGCGCTCAGCGAAACCGTGATCGAGGGCGTCAAGACCAACCTGTCGCTGCAGCAGCGCATCATGGCCGACAGCGGCTTCAAGCACGGCGGCCGCAACATCCATTACCTCGAAAAGCGCATCCGCGAGCAGAAAGAAAAAGGCATGGGGCTGGGGAGCTGAGACTCGGGACTCGGGACTCGGGACTCGGGACTCGGGACTCGGGACTCGGGACTCGGGACTCGGGACTCGGGAAAGCGTAAATCAATCATCGTCATTCCGGGGCGATCGCCGGCTTCATGGCGATCGAACCCGGAATCCATTTTTGATTCCCGCAAAGACAAACATGCATTCCGGATCGCGGCTGCGCCGCGTCCCGAATGACGACCATCCACAGGTCACATTCTCGCACCCATGCCCTGGCTTGAACTGCAACTGACCATTGACGCCGCCGAACAGCCGCGCGCCGAAGCCGCGCTGGAAGATCTCGGCGCGCTGTCGGTGACGCTGATGGACGCCGATGCCGATACGCCGGACGAAGCCGCGATCTTCGAGCCTGGCGTGGGCGAAACGCCGTTGTGGCATTCGCTGACACTGCTTGCACTGTTCGAGGCCGAACGCGATCTGCGCGGCCTCGTGCACTGCTTGCACGACGCGTTGCCCGGACTCGCACCCGAGCGCATCGCGTTTCGCGAAGTCGCCGACCAGGATTGGGAACGCGCATGGATGGATCGCTACCAGCCAATGCCGTTCGGCCGAAGGTTGTGGATTTATCCGTGGAACATCGAACCTCCGAAGGACATCGACAAATCGACGGTCATCGTTCGCCTCGATCCCGGCCTCGCGTTCGGCACCGGCACGCATCCGACCACGGCGTTGTGCCTGGAATGGCTGGATGGCCTCGATCCGGAAAACAAAACCATCATCGACTACGGCTGCGGTTCGGGCGTATTGGCGATCGCCGCGCTGAAACTGGGCGCCGCGCACGCGGTCGGCATCGACAACGATCCGCAGGCGCTGGTCGCATCGCGTGACAATGCCATGCGCAATGAAGTGTCGGATCGCCTGCATGTTTGCCTTCCCGGCGAACCGCCGCCCGGCGCGCGCGCCGACGTGTTCGTCGCGAACATCCTCGCCGGGCCCCTGGGCGAACTCGCGCCGCGCTTTGCATCGCTCTGCAAACCCGGCGCGTCGTTCGCGCTGTCGGGCATTCTCGCCGGACAGGAAGACGAACTGCTGGATCGCTATCGTTGCTGCGGTTTCACGAACCTGCGCGTCACCCGCCGCGAAGACTGGATTCGCATCGACGGCATGCGCAAGTAGCGCATCGCCGCTCTCCCGGTCGCCTACAATCGCGGCATGTACACCCAGTGCCCGCGCTGCCGGACGATCTTCGAGATCGGCGAGGATGCCCTGCAGGCCTCGCTCGGCATCGTCCGTTGCGGGCATTGCTCGGAACGTTTCGACGCGCTGCGAACCCTCAGCGACACCCTGCCTGACGAGCCCGAGGCCGCGCTGCCGGAACATGACCCCGATGCCCTCGCGCCGACATTGACGTCGGCGGTATCGCCGGAGACCGTGCAAGCGGCTGCGTACCCCGCTCGCAAGCCTGGATCGGAGACGGGCCCCGCGCAGCCGGACGAGGCGTGGTTCGACACGCTATCCGGTGACCGCGCGCGCGCGTTGATCGCGGACGCGGCCGGCATTCCGCCCGAGGCCATCCAAAGCGATCCGGCATGGCAACTCACCGACCTGCCGGTGCAGACGCGCTTTGCCGAACTCGACATCATTCCCATGGCGGCCGCCGAGCCCGATCCACACGCACCTGCCCCCATCGTGGCAGCCGGGTCCGAACCATTCACCGAAGTGTGGGGATTGGACATACCCGACGTGGACCCGACCGGCCCGGCCGCCAACGTACCGGCGATGAGCGAAGCGGCAGGGCTGTCCACCGCGGACGATGCTCCCGCGGAGCTCGCGGACGACACGGGCGCCGCCGTTCCGCCGGCCGCCGCCGAGACTGAATTCGATCCCGATTCGTGGCAACCGGAAGAGCAGCTCCGCGCCGGTGACACGTTGCCTCCGGACGCCACCGGCACGGAAGAAAAAGGCCCCGTGCCAACAGGCGCGCAACACGAATTCCACGATGGCGACGCGGAACCTGCTAGCGTCGCCGAGCCCGTGTATGTCCCGCCACGCCGCGGCATTCGCCGCGGCGATTGGCTGTGGGCGACCGGTTGCGTGGTGCTGGCGCTGGCATTGGCCGCGCAGATCGCGTGGGCCAGCCGCGTGGCACTGGTCCGCGACCCGGCCACGCAGGTGCAAGCGTTGCGTGTGTGCGCACGCCTCGATTGCCGGCTGCCGCCGATCCGCGACACCGCAAAGCTGGAACTGCTGTCGCGCGACATCCGCCCCGATCCCGACGCCGCGGGCGCCCTCGCGATCACTGCGACCTTCCGCAACAACGCACCGTACCGCCAACCATGGCCGATCGTGGTGGTCGATCTGACCGACCTCGACAACAACGTGGTCGCGATGCGCCGCTTCCGGCCCGCGGAATACATGCCCGATGCGGCGCGGCGCGCCGCCGGCATTGCGGCGGGCACCACCGCGGCCGTGGCTTTCGAAGTTGCCGACCCCGGCAAGCGCGCGGTGTCCTTCCACTTCGGTTTCGAATGAACGCGCTGGACGCGCGTCCGTCCGCCGCTGCTGGCAGGGCGTCTGAGAAACGCCCTGCCAGTGCAGATCATGGATGGCCTGCCGCGGACCAGGCGCTTTCAACGCTTGATCCGTCGAAGCCGAATCCGGGCGTGTACCGGATTCGGCGTGTTGAGAAAGTGCAGGACAGCACTTTCTCAACCGTCTGCTAGACTCGTCTGTTCGCGCGTACCCGCGGGGCGCGTGCGCCTTGTCCAAGCTCCGGTCGATCGTGGATACCCGTTCCCTGCATTCCGTGCCAACCGCCCAGGCTGAACCGCCACGCACCGGCAGCCCGACGCTGCTGGGCGAATGCATGGCGTCCAGCGTGCGCCGCTACCTGGCCGACCTGAATGGCACGCCCTGCCGCGAAGGTCTGTACGTGCGGTTGCTGCGCGAAGTGGAAGCGCCGTTGCTGCGCGAAGTGCTGGCGTGGAGCGACGGCAACCAGAGCCGCGCGGCCGGCGTGCTGGGCATCCATCGCGCCACGCTGCGCAAGAAACTGCGCGAACTGGGCATCGTTTGACCACAGGGAAACTCGCACCTCCATGACAGGATCGGGCATCATCACCGCACGCCGCGCGCTGCTCAGCGTTTCCGACAAGACTGGCCTCGCCGACATCGGTGGCGCCCTGCACGCGCTGGGCATCGAGATCGTTTCCACCGGCGGCAGCGCAAAGGCGCTGCGGCAAGCCGGCATTCCGGTGCGCGATGTCAGTGAATTGACCGGCTTTCCCGAAATCATGGACGGTCGCGTCAAGACGCTGCACCCCACGGTGCATGGCGGCCTGCTGGGCCGGCGTGGCATCGACGACGCGGTGATGCTGGATCATTCGATCACGCCGATCGACCTGCTGATCGTCAACCTGTACCCATTCGCCCACACCGCCGCGCACGCGGGCGCGACTTACGAAGAGGCCATCGAGCAGATCGACATCGGTGGTCCCGCGATGTTGCGCGCCGGTGCCAAGAATCACGAGCGCGTTGCCGTGGTCTGCGATCCGGCCGACTACGGTGAACTGGTCGAAACGCTGCGCCGCGATGGCGGCACCTCGTTCGAACAACGCCGCCGTTTCGCCGCGAAAGTGTTCGCACATACCGCGCGTTACGACGGCATGATCGCGGACTGGCTGGCGACACGCGCCGACGGCGAGCCCGGTGAGGCTTATCCGCCGACCCTGCACCTCGCGCTGCAACGTGCGCAGGAAATGCGCTACGGCGAAAATCCGCACCAGGCCGCCGCGCTGTACCTGGACGGCCGGCCGACCGCCGGCACGGTCGCGGGCGCCTCCGTGCTCACGGGCAAGGAGATGTCCTACAACAACTTCGTCGATGCGGATACCGCGCTCGAATGCGTGAAGGCCTTCGACAAGACGCCCGCGTGCGTGATCGTCAAGCACGCCAACCCGTGTGGTGTGGCGCTGGATCCCGATCCCTTGCGCGCGTACGAACGCGCCTTCGCCTGCGACGCGACGTCGGCGTTCGGCGGCATCATCGCCTTCAACCGCCCCATCGATGGCGCGCTGGTCAAGCAAATCCTGGCCAGGCAGTTCGTCGAAGTACTGGTGGCGCCTGCGTTCGACGAAGACGCGTTGGCTGCCTTGCGCAAAAAGCCGAACGTGCGCGCGCTCGCCACCGGCGAATGGCATGGGGCGTCCGCCACCGTGCAGCGGCAATTGCGCAGCATCGGAGGCGGCGTGCTGGTGCAGGATTCCGACGCCGACACCTTGATGCTGTCGGACCTGAAAGTCGTCAGCAAACGCGTGCCCGATGTCGAGCAATTGCGCGACCTGCTGTTCGCCTGGCACGTCGCGATGTTCGTGAAGTCCAACGCGATCGTGTTCGCGAAGGACGGCGCCACCGTCGGCATCGGCGCGGGCCAGATGAGCCGCGTGATCAGCGTGAAGATAGCCGCGATGAAGGCCGCCGACGCGCGGCTTTCGACCCAGGGCAGCGTGATGGCCTCGGACGCGTTCTTCCCGTTCCGCGACAACGTGGACATGGCCGCCGGTGCCGGCGTGCGCGCGATCATCCAGCCCGGCGGCTCGATGCGCGACCAGGAAGTAATCGATGCGGCCGACGAGCACGACATGGCGATGGTGTTTACGGGAACCCGCCATTTCCGTCACTGACGCTCCGAGCAATACAGTCGACGTCCATGCCTTG
Source organism: Lysobacteraceae bacterium (assembly GCA_018971925.1). GTDB lineage: Bacteria > Pseudomonadota > Gammaproteobacteria > Xanthomonadales > Rhodanobacteraceae > 66-474. Next base: position 6,599 of record JAGWZT010000018.1, read on the forward strand.
CTCCCGCTTGGCGCTGCGATGCTCGGCGTCGCGCAACGGCGCGGGAAAACCTCCACTTCGTGAAGGCCATCCATGGCCTGCCTCGCACTGGAACCACCCATGGCCGCGGCACCAGTTCACATCGTCACTGCTAATCTGCCGTGATCGTGAAATACGAGCTCTACTACTGGCCGACGATCCAGGGCCGCGGCGAGTTCGTGCGGCTGGCGCTGGAAGATGCCGGCGCCGATTACGCCGACGTCGCGCGACTGCCGGAAGGTTCGGGCGGCGGCACCGCGGCACTGCTGCGGATGCTCGACGATCCTTCGACAGGCCATCCGTCATTCGCACCGCCGTTCCTGAAAGCCGGACGCCGCCTGATCGGGCAGACCGCGAATATCCTGTTGTTTCTCGGGCCGCGTCTTGGCCTTGCGCCGCGTGACGAAAGCGGCCGGCTGTGGGTCCACCAGCTGCAACTGACGATCGCGGATCTGGTCGCGGAAATCCACGACACCCACCACCCGATCTCGGGCGGCCTGTACTACGACGACCAGCGCGACGAAGCGAAACGCCGCAGCGTGCACCTTCGCCGCGAACGCCTGCCGAAATTCCTTGGCTGGTTCGAACGCGTGCTGGCGGACAACGCGCGGGGACGACAACGATCCCTTGCCGGCAGTGCCACCAGCTACGCGGACCTGTCGCTGTTCCAGGTCATCGAGGGGCTGCGCTACGCGTTCCCGCGTGCGATGCGCCGGCTGGAAACATCGCTGCCGCGAACCATCGCACTGCACGACCGCATCGCTGCGCGCCCAGCGCTTGCGTCATATCTGCAATCACCGCGCCGCATTCCGTTCAACAACGACGGCATCTTCCGTCACTACCCGGAGCTGGACGCCTGAAGCGTAGGTTGGGCTGACGCCGGCTTTATCGGCGGGGGCCCAACATGGGCGTATCTGCAACGTTGGGCTTCTTCCGGGCGAAGCCCGGAAGAAGCCCAACCTACGGACTACGGACTCGGTTCACTGTCCGCTCGTCGATGCCTCGGCCGGAGCGCTGCCGCTGGCGGGCTTCTTCGGACCGCCCCATTTGTAGATGTCGTAGTAAACCGGCGACACCGGCCCCTGGTTCGGATCGTGCACCAGGCTGCCGTTGCTGTTGTTGACCTTGTAGGTCTGGGTGACGCCGTGCTTGGGCGTGACGCGCACCATGATCACCTGGCCGCCACGGCGATATTCCTCGATGGTGTCACCGTTGGCGTCGGTTCGCGTGGTCACGTTGGTGCTGTCGCCACCGCCATTTTTCCCGCGCGCGGCGGGCGCCACCGAAGGCGGTATGCCGGTGCTGGGCAGCGGCACGGATTGCGGCTGGGCGCCAGGATCGTTGATGTCCGGCGGCGGCAACGCCGAACCCGGTGGCGGTGGCGCGGATGATGCGTGCGCCAGTACCTGTTGCGCCTGCGCATTGGGCACGCCCAGCAGCAACGCACTCGCGGCAAGCCATGCCAGAACTTTCACGGTGCATCTCCCGGATCGACAGTTCGCAGCCCCAGCATACACGCCCCGCGTGAGTCCCGCGTGCATGCGCGTGCGACAATCCGCGCATGCCCAAACTGACCCTGATCGACGGTTCCAGTTACCTTTACCGCGCCTTTCACGCGCTGCCGCCACTCAGCAACGCCGGCGGCGAGCCGACCGGTGCGCTGTTCGGCGTGGTCAACATGCTGCGCGCGACGCTGAACGAAAAACCGGATTACGCCGCTTTCGTGGTGGACGCACCCGGCCGCACCTTCCGCGACGACCTGTACGCCGAATACAAGGCCAACCGCGCGCCGATGCCGGACGACTTGCGCGCGCAGGTCGAGCCGATGATGCAGATCGTCGAGGCGCTCGGATTTCCGATCCTCCGGGTTGCCGGCGTCGAGGCTGACGACGTGATCGGCACGCTGGCGACGCGCGCCGCCGCGGATGGCATCGAGGTGGAAGTTTCCACCGGCGACAAGGATTTCGCGCAACTGGTCGGCCCGAACGTTTTGCTGGTCAACACCATGACCCACACGCGCATGGGTCGCGCCGGCGTGATCGAAAAGTTCGGCGTACCACCCGAGCGCATCGTTGATTACCTGGCGCTGATGGGCGACTCGATCGACAACATCCCCGGCGTTCCGAAGTGCGGTCCCAAGACCGCGGCGAAGTGGCTGAACGAGTACGGCTCACTGGATGACGTGATCGCGCGCGCGGACGAGGTGAAAGGCAAGATCGGCGAGAACCTGCGCGCCGCGCTCCCGCAACTGCCGTTGTCGCGGCAGCTCGCGACCATCAAGACCGACGTCGGGCTGGACGAAGGCCCGCGCGACCTGAAATTGCGCGAACGCGATGCGGACACGCTGCGGGAGTTGTATGCACGCTACGAATTCCGGCAGGCGCTCGCCGAGCTGAACAAGCAGCCACCGGCAAAGGACGATGCAAAATCCGTGGTCATTCCGGGGCCCGTCGAAGGGTGGAACCCGGAATCCGGCGCTGTTGCATTCAGTGCGGACAAGAGGCTGGATTCCGGATCGCCGCTTCGCGACGTCCGGAATGACGAAGATGGTGTTTCCACGGCGGGAGCCTACGAACTCGTCACCACCCAATCTCAACTCGACGCGTGGCTCGCCAAACTGCGCGATGCCGAGCTCATCGCCTTCGATACCGAAACCACTTCGCTGGATCCGATGCGGGCAAAATTGGCCGGATTGTCGTTTTCCGTGAAAGCCGGCGAGGCCTGCTACATCCCGGTCGGCCACGATTATCCGGGCGCGCCGCGGCAACTCGACCTCGATGAAACCCTGCGCGCACTGCAGCCGATCCTGGAAGACCCGAAGCGCCCCAAACTCGGTCAGCACGCCAAATACGACTGCAACGTTCTTTCGAATTACGGCATCGAGGTGCGCGGGATCGCCTTCGACACGATGCTGGAGTCATACGTGCTGAACGCGACCGCCAACCGCCACGACATGGACACGCTGGCCAAGCGTTGGCTCGACTACGACACGGTCCACTACGAAGACGTCGCCGGCAAGGGCGCCAAGCAGATTCCGTTCTCGCAGGTCGATCTCGACATCGCCTGCCGCTATTCGGCGGAAGACGCCGATGTCACCCTGCGCCTGCACCACGCGCTGTGGCCGCAACTCCAGGAACAGCCGTCACTCGAAAAGGTATTCACCGGCATCGAAATGCCGCTCGTGCCGGTGCTCGCGCGGATGGAGCAACGCGGCGTGCTGGTCGACATTGCGGCACTGCGCCATCAAAGCAATGAGCTCGGCAAGCGGATGCACGCGCTGCAAACCGAAATGCAACAGCTCGCCGGACGCGAGTTCAACGTCGATTCGCCCAAGCAGTTGCAGGCGTTGCTGTTCGACGAACTCGGACTGCCCGCGCTGGTGAAGACGCCTACCGGCCAACCCTCCACCAACGAGGAAGCGCTGGAAGCCATCGCCGGGCAGCACGCGCTACCGCGGATGATCCTCGACTATCGCCAATTCGCGAAGCTGCGCTCGACCTACACCGACAAGCTTCCCGAGATGGTCAACCCGCGCACCGGCCGCGTGCACACCAGCTACCACCAGGCCGCGGTCGCGACGGGGCGCCTGTCGTCCACCGATCCGAACCTGCAGAACATTCCCGTCCGTACCGAAGAAGGCCGCCGGATTCGCGAGGCGTTCATCGCACCGGAAGGCTGGCGCGTGCTGGCGGCGGATTACTCGCAAATCGAGTTGCGCATCATGGCGCACATGTCGGGCGATCCCGGTTTGACGAACGCGTTCCGGCACGACCAGGACGTGCACCGCGCCACGGCTGCCGAGGTGTTCGATGTCGCGCCCGGCGCGGTCACGCCCGAGCAGCGCCGCGTCGCCAAGATGATCAATTTCGGGCTGATGTACGGGATGAGCGCGCACGGGCTCGCGCAACGGCTCGGCATTCCGCGCAGCCAGGCCGCGGAATACGTGCAGCGCTATTTCGAACGTTATCCCGGAGTGAAGGCGTACATGGATTCGACCCGCGGGCGGGCCAAGCGCGACGGCTATGTGGAAACCCTGTTCGGTCGCCGGCTGTATCTCGACTACATCCATTCGCGCAACGCCGCGCAACGCGCCGGCGCCGAACGCGCCGCGATCAACGCGCCGATGCAGGGCACCGCGGCGGACGTCATCAAGCGCGCGATGGTCGCCATCGATGGCTGGCTGCTGGAGCGCGGCGACGACGCGCACATGCTGATGCAGGTCCACGACGAATTGGTGTTCGAGGTCCGCGCGGACGCGCTGGAGGCGGTGCGCGACGGCGTGCGCAGGCGCATGCAGGGCGCGGCGGAACTCGATGTGCCGCTGCTGGTCGATATCGGGTCGGGGAGTAGTTGGGGCGAGGCACACTGACCGTTTCGGCCACCAAACCAGGACACTTTGCCCTCTCCCCATCGCTACGCGCCCGGCCTGCGGCCGCCTCTCCCGCGAGGGGGGAGCGATCGTCGCGCTTCGCGCGACAGCGGCATTGGATAGAGCGGGGGGTGAAGCGCATCCAGCACGCCTTGACGATTAGATAACAAGCCGGGCCCGGCCGCATGTTGAACGGCATCAGTGCTTCGCCAGTTATGGCTTTTTCGTGGCAACGCGAAAGCCATGCGACAAGACAAGAGGTTGCGCGCGCCGGCCGCGCCACGCATGGCATCGTTTGGACGTCCAAACCCTGCCGAAAGTCATGCATGGTCCGGTGGGTGAACGCTCTCTGAATCTGCACAAAAAAAGAATTTGAACTTCCCGTGGACAGCCCCATCTAAGGCTTCGGACGCACGCAACGGCGTCCCCGGTTCACTCACCTCCCTGAGCGAACCCCCGGAGCCGAACCCCTCCCCAGGTTCGGCTTCGTCCGCCCCGAGAGCTCCCCCCTGGCTCTCGGGGCATTTTATTTTCCGCTTCGACCAATACCGCTGCCGCGCGAAGCGCGACACATCGGATTCCCCTCTCCCTTGAGAGAGGCGGCCGCAGGCCGAGCGCGTGGCGCTGGAGTGAGGAGGCGAGTCGCGGACAGTCATTGCTCCACACCTGCGCGGCACACACGTCACGCCGAAATGGCCAGCCGTTCGCTGCGGTACACCCACGCGGTAATGACGCCCACGATCGCCGCGCAGGCGAATCCGCTCACCAGCGCCATCCCGATGCTGGCCGCCGACACGGGCGTGCCGCGCAACAAGTCGCTGACGCCGATCTGCTGGGCCAGCAACGGCACCGCATACATCCACGGCGCGGCCTTCACCGGCATGAAGCTCATCACCATCGACGGCAGGATCGGCACGATCATCAGCAGGCTGAGGTAGGTCTGCGCTTCGCGGTAACTCTTGGCGAAAGCGGCTACCAGCGTTTCCAGCACCGCGAACAGCGCTATCAGCGGCAGCTCCAGCAGGATCGCGTCGGCGATGAAACCGGGGCCGAGATCGAACGACATGCCGAGCTTCTCGGCCGGCAGGAAATGCCCGGCGATCGAGAATGCGATGGCAGTCAGCACCAGGCTGGCCAGCGAGAACGCGCCGATCGCACCGAGCTTGCCGATGAGGATTCGCCAGCGCGCCACCGGATTCGCGAAGAGGGGTTCCAACGACTGCCGTTCGCGTTCGCCGGCAGTCAGATCGATGGCGAGGTACATGCCGCCGAGGTACACCGCGAACACGAAGAAGTACGGCAGGATTCCCAGTATCAGGCCCGCGCGCGACTGCGGCGTCGACTGGTCGCGATTGCTGACAACCAGCGGCACGGCCACGCTGGGCGACAGCCCGCGCGCCAGCAGACGCAACGCGCCTTGCTCCGCGCCGTAGCGTTTCAACATGTCCTGCAGGCGTTGCCGCGGCGTGCTGCTGCCTTGCTGCGAAGCGTCGTAGATCAGTTCGACCTGCGCCGGCTCGCCCTTCGTCCAGGCCTTGCCGTAATCCGCCGGAATGCGCAGCACCACGTCGGCATCACGCTCGCGCACCGCCTTGTCGGGATCGGCGAGCGGCGCTTGCGGCACCAGGCCCTGCTGCTTCAGCGCCTCGATCAGGTTGGGCGCGTACTGCGCGCCGATCACCGGCACCTTCAGCGGACCTTCCGCCTTTTTCAACTCGTGCGTGACCAGGGTGTTCATCATCACCGCGAAAAACACCGGCCCGAACAGCGGCCCCCAGACCAGCGCACTGAACACGGTGCGCTTGTCGCGCAGGTTCTCGCGGACCTCTTTCCACCATACCGTCAGCATCGCGCTCATGCCGCAAGCCCCTCTTCCGTACCGATCAATTTCACGAAAGCGTCCTCGAGGTTGGCTTCGCCCGTTTGCGCACGCAGCGCGTCCGGCGTTTCGTCGGCGACCACGCGCCCGGCCGCGATCACCACGATGCGATCGCACAACATCGCGACCTCCTGCATGATGTGGCTGGAGAACAGCACGCAGCGGCCTTCGGCCTTGAGGTTGCGCATGAACGCGCGCAAGCCCCGCGTGGCCATCACGTCGAGGCCGTTGGTGGGCTCGTCGAGGATCACGTTCTTCGGGTCATGCACCAGTGCGCGCGCGATCGCGGTCTTGACGCGCTGGCCCTGCGAGAAGCCTTCCGTGCGGCGGTCCAGGATGTCGCGCATCTCGAGCGCATCGACAAGCTTGTCGCGGCGCTGGCGCATCACCGCGTTCTCGACGCCGTGCAGGCGCGCGAAGTACTCGATGTTCTCGCGCGCGGTGAGCCGCTTGTACAGGCCGCGCGCGTCCGGCAACACACCGAGTTGCCGCCGCACGGCGATGGGATCCACCGCAGCATCGATGCCGTCCACCAGCACTTGTCCGGAGTCGGGTTTCATCAGCGTGTAGAGCATGCGCAGCGTGGTGGTCTTGCCGGCACCGTTGGGCCCGAGCAAGCCGGTAATTTCGCCGTCGCGGGCGGTGAAGGTGACGCCGTTGACGGCCTTCACCTCACCGAAGGCCTTGTGCAGATCTTTTACTTCGATCATGGCGCGGCTCCATTGAAATTCACGAAAGCAGGCACCGGCCCGATCCGGTCGGTGCACTGTGCCTGCAGCTGTTTCGGCTGCAGTTTTTCGACGAAGTCATCCACGAGGTCCGGCACGCACCCCGCGCTTATCGCTTCGGCGTGGCCCAGGCCTTTCACGACGAGCGAACGGCCATTGGACAGTCCCTTCAACACCTCGTCCGCGTACGCGGGTGGCGTCACCGGGTCGCGTTCGCCTGAAATCAGCAGGGTGGGAATCGACGACTCGAAGGGTGCGTGAAAATCCTTCGGCATCGGGTTGTGCGGCCACACCTTGCACTCGGCGATGAAGGCCTTGATGATCTCGTCGCCCAGCAGCAGACCCTCGTCCTGCGGGCGCGGCGCCAGTAGCGATGCATCCTCCGTGCAGACCACCGACATCTGCATGCCGCCCTCGATGGAAGTCGAAAGGTCGCCCGAGAGCAGCCGGGCTTGTCCCATCAGGGGCGCATAGTTGCCGTGCGCGGCTTCGTTCACCGCGAGCGGCAGGAGTGTGGCGGTGACCGCGTTGTAGGAGAACATCCGCACCACGCCGGCCAGGGTGTCGGCGCTCAACGCCTTGGTGACCGGCTTGTAGCTGTACGGGTCCTCGAAAGTCACCTGCTGGGGTTGGCCCGCCTTCAACTTCGCGTACAACTGGTGCAGGGTGTCGTACCAGTCGCCGAAGGCCTTTTTGCAGGCGGGCGTCTCGTCGCATGCCGCCGACTGCAGCATCAACGAATGCTGCAACGCCACCGCGAACGTTTCACCCAGCACCATCTGGTTCGGCACCACGCCATCCAGCACCATGCTGCGCACCGCGTCCGGGTGTGCGACGGCGTAATGCTGCGCCACGCGCGTACCGTACGAAACACCCACGAGGTCGAGCTTTGGCGCACCCAAGGCCTGGCGCACGGCTTCGAGGTCGGCCACCGCGTCACTGGTCGTGTAATAACGAGGGTCGGCGATCTTCCCGACTTCCCGCGCGCACTGGTCAAGCCAGCGCACGCGCTGTTCGATGTCGGGCTGCGTGTCGTCCTGCTTCTTCAACAACTTTTCGATCGCCGGGCACTTGAGCGGATGCGATTCGCCCGTGCCGCGCTGGTCAAGCAGCAACACGTCGTGGTGTTTCAACAGCGGCGCGAACGCGGTGGCGAGCTCGGGATACGTCTGGATGGCCGATTGCCCCGGACCGCCCGCGAGGTACACCACCAGGTCCTGCACCGGAACGGCCGAATCGCTTTTCAGGATCGCGAGTTTCAGGTCGATCGTGCGCGACTTCGGATCGGCGCGATTCTCCGGCACCGGAAACTTCGCGCAGAAGGCCGCGACGGTCGCCGCCGAGTTCGGGCGTTTCAGTTCGCAGGCGGTCAGCGTGAGCTTGCCCATTTTCATCGTCGCGGGCGGCGCGGGTTTCATCGGCGTGGCGGGAATCGTGGTCGCGGATGCCGGAGCACTCGTTGCTTTGGTGCCGACGTCGGCGTTCCCCGCGTGATGCTTGCCCCGCCACTGCCAGCCGAAGATACCCAGCGCGATCACGATCGCGGTGACACGCCAGACCATCCGTTTGTCCATCTTCATTCAGCGTTCCTCATCCGGTTCGAACATCGATTCGATGCGTTGCTTGAACAAGCGCGCCAGCTTGAACGCCAGCGGCAGGCTGGGGTCGTATTTGCCGTTCTCGATGGCGTTCACGGTCTGTCGCGAAACATCGAGGCGTTCGGCCAACGTTCCCTGCGACCAGCCGTGGGCCTCCCGCAATTCGCGCACGCGGTTTTTCATCAGCAGCCCCAGAAATCCCAGGCGCCGGTAAATTTGCGCACCAGCGATACGTGCATCGCGCCATAGACGAAGCACAGGGCGGGAAACACCCAGATCAGAACGTCGCCGCC
>JAGWZT010000344.1 GCA_018971925.1 Lysobacteraceae bacterium
AGGACGACGTGTACTTCAAGATCGGCCTGATCGCGATCATCGGCCTGTCGGTGAAGAACGCGATCCTGATCGTGCAATTCGCGGTGGACGAACAGAAGCAAGGCAAGGGCTTGATCGCCGCGACGCTCGAAGCCTGCCGCATCCGCCTGCGCCCGATCATGATGACCTCGATCGCCTTCATCCTCGGGGTGCTGCCACTGGCGATTTCGACCGGCGCGGGCGCCAACAGCCGCCATGCGATCGGAACCGGCGTGGTCGGCGGCATGATCGGCGCGACGGTGCTCGGCGTGATGCTGGTGCCGGTGTTCTACGTCGTGGTGAGACGCCTGCTCGGCGACACGAGCGACGGCACCGAAGCCGCGGAAGGCAACGAAGAAACGATCAAGCCGTTCGATTGAACCGCGGGCGCGGCCAAAAAAACTCGGAATCCGAGCCCGCCGGAACAACCGGCAAACAAAAAAGCCGCGCGGTTCGCTCCGCGCGGCTTTGCATAACCGGAAAAGTCGAAGCGGCTTACTTGACGCGCGATGCGTCCGGTTTGCTGTTCGCAGCCAGGTCTTCCTTGATGCGGGCCGCCTTGCCTTCCAGGCCGCGCAGGAAGTACAGCTTGGCGCCACGCACCTTGCCCTTGCGCTTGACTTCGATCGAATCGATCGCCGGGCTGTGCGCCTGAAACACGCGCTCGACGCCGGTGCCGTGCGACATCTTGCGCACGGTGAAAGCCGAATGCAGGCCGCGGTTGCGGCGCGCGATGACCACGCCCTCGAACGCCTGCACGCGCTCGCGGTTGCCTTCTTTCACCTTGACGTTGACGACCACGGTGTCGCCCGCGGCGAACGGCGGCAGTTCCCGGCCCATCTGTGCGGCTTCGAATTGTTCAATGATCTTGTTCATGGGTCTGACCCTTGTGTTCCCGTTTGAATTCTTCCAGCAAGCGTTGGTCGTCTTGACCCAACGTCAAGTTTTCCAGCAGTTCCGGGCGTCGCAACCAGGTGCGGCCCAGCGACTGCATCCGGCGCCAGCGGTTGACCGCCGCATGGTCGCCCGACAACAACACCGCCGGCACCTCGCCAAATTCATGGCCGACCGGCCGCGTGTAGTGCGGGCAATCCAGCAGGCCGACCGAAAACGAATCCTGCAACGCGGATTGTGCGTCACCCAACGCGCCTTCCTGCAACCTGCCGATCGCGTCGATCACCACCGCCGCGGCCAGTTCACCGCCCGACAGCACGTAATCACCGATCGACAGTTCCTCGTCGACCTCGCGCTCGACCAGGCGCTCGTCGATCCCTTCGTAGCGCCCGCACAGCAAAATCATCCGCGGCAGTGAAGCCAATTGCCGCACCTTGTCCTGCGTGAGCCGCCTTCCCTGCGGACTCAGGTAAATCACCGGTGCCTTGCCGGCCGCCGCCTGCCGCGCCGCCGCCAGTGCTTTCCGCAGCGGCTCGATCAGCATCACCATGCCGGGACCGCCACCGCACACGCTGTCGTCGACGCGACGATAACCGCCTTCAGCGTAGTCGCGCGGATTCCACGCTTCCACTTCCAGCAAACCGCGTTCGGCCGCCCGCCCGATCACCCCGAAGCCGATGCCCTGCTGCACGAATTCGGGAAACAACGTGACGACGTCGATGCGCATCTCAATCGTCTTTGTGCCAATCGACCACGATGCGTCCCGCATCCAGATCGACCGATTTCACGTAAACATCCATCACGTACGGAATCAGGCGCTCGCGTCCGGCTTCGTCGCGCGTCATCAGCACATCGTGCGCGCCGTTGTCGAACAGGTGACTGACGCGGCCCAGATCTTCGCCCGCCTCATTCACCACCTGCAGCCCTTCCAGATCCGCCTGGTAGAGCTCGCCGGGTTCCAGCTTGGGCAATGCCTCGCGTGGAACCCAGATGCGCGCGCCGACCCATGCTGCGGCCGTGTCGCGATCCGGCACTCCGGGCAACGTGGCAACGATGCCCTTGCCCTGCGCGTGTCCCTCTGCTCCGGCGATTTCCTCGAAACGCTCCGGCACGCGTTCCACCAACCAGGGCTTGTATCTGAAGATCGTCAACCGCGGTTCGGTGAACGATTCCAGCTTCACCGCTCCGCGCACGCCATGCACACCCACGATGCGCCCAAGCAGCACCCGCCGCCCGCTGTTCATCGCATCAGGCAGCGACAGGCTGCTTCGCCGCTTCCTTCGCCAGCGCCGCGACCTTGTCCGAGCACTGCGCGCCCTTGGCCACCCACGCGTTCAGCTTCTCGACATCCAGCACCAGGCGCTTGTCCTGCGTGCCTGCGGCACCGGGGTTGAAGTAGCCCAGACGCTCGATGTTGCGGCCATCGCGGGCGCTGCGCTGGTCGGTCACCACCACGTGGTAGAACGGCCGGCCCTTGGCGCCTGCGCGCGAAAGACGAATCCTGACCATGATCTATAGACTCCGAATGGAAACGGCCGCGGGTCGGTCGGGCGACGTCCGGGCACGGAAACGCGCAATTGTAGAGCCAAAGCGGGCGAAATGCGAGCATTTCCACTCGTGGCCGCGGCGTAGGTTGGGCTGATCCCGGACCTTGTCCGGGGAAGCCCAACATGGCTTGGCGATGACGTTGGGCTTCCGCCGATGAAGCCGGCGTCAGCCCAACCTACGAAGAAGATCGGCTCAGCGCCCCGGCATGCGGCCGCCCATGCCTTTCATCGCGCCGCCCATCTGCCGCATCAGTCCCTTCATGCCGCCGCGGGCGAACTTGCCCATCATCTTTTCCATTTGGGTGTACTGCTTCAGCAGGCGGTTGACGTCGGCCGGCTGGGTGCCGGAACCACGCGCCACACGCGCGCGCCGCGAGCCGTTCAACAGGTCGGGATGACGGCGCTCCTTCTTCGTCATCGAGCCGATGATCGCGACCATGCGCTTCACTTCCTTGTCATTGACCTGCGACTT
>JAGWZT010000345.1 GCA_018971925.1 Lysobacteraceae bacterium
ACCGCGCGCCCGCCCGCCGAGGCGCCGCAGGGTCTGACGGATGCGGATCTGACGGCTGAGGTCGTGCATCTCGTGGATGCGCTTGGCGTTCGCCGCCAGCACGTCGCTGCGGGTCAGCACGCCGACCATGTGGGTGGGATTGTCGCGCTCCACCACGATCAGGCGGCCGACGTTTTCGGCCACCATCAGGTCCGACGCTTCGCGCAAGGAGTGATCCTCGAACACCACGATCGGACCACGCTTGAGCATGTCGCCGATGCGGGTAAGGCCCGGCTTGTCGGGATCGAGCAGGTCGCGGCGGGTGATAACGCCGCGCACGCGGCCGGCGTCGTCCAGCACCGGGTAACCCTGGTGCTGCGCGCGTTCGCGCCCGGAAGCTATCCAGCGCCGCACTTCGCCCAACTCGTCGGAGGTCTTCAGCGAACGCACGTCGCGGGTACAGGCGTGGCCGACCGACACCTGTTCGAGCGCGTCGGCGGCGTATTCGCTCGGCACCTTCACGCCGCGACGCTCGATCTTCTCGGTCATGATGGTGCTGCGCATCGTCAACGCCGAAACCAGGTACGCAGCCGTGCAGCCGCCCAGCAGCGGCAGCAGTGCCGCGGGCTGGCGGGTGGTTTCGTAGCAGAAGATGATGGCCGTCAGCAGTGCACGCGAGGAGCCGGCGAAGATCGCGCCCATGCCGACCAGCGCGGCGATGCGTGGGTCGACGTGGAACCACGGCCACACGTAGTCGGCGCCGAGCCCGATCAGCGCACCCATTGAACCGCCGATCATGAACAACGGCGCCAGCGTGCCGCCCGAGGTGCCGCTGCCGAGCGAGATTACCCACGAAATGAACTTCAGCAATCCGAAACCGGCGACGATCAGCAGCGCGACGTGGATCGTGCCGTTGTCGTTGGCTTGTCCGATGACGCCGAAATTGCGGAAGTTCGCGAAGTTGCCGGACACCAGCGCGTCGATGTTGTCGTAGCCGACGCCCAGGGTGTGTGGCGAAATCCAGCCGACCACGCCGGCCACCACCGCGCCCAACGCCGGCCACCACATCCAGTGGATCGGCAGTTTCGCGAACAGGTCTTCCACGCCATACACGGCGCGGGTCACCCACACACTGGCATAACCGACGATCAGGCCCAGCACCATGTACGTACCGAGCGCCCAGCCGCCGGGTTCGATCACGTTGGGCATCGCGAACACCGCGCCCGCGCCGTACGTCATGTAGCGCACGCCCACCGCGATGCCGGCCGCCAATGCCACCGGGATCAGCGAGCGCGGACGCAATTCGAACAGCAGCAGTTCAATAGCCATTACCACCGACGCGATCGGCGCGCCGAACACCGCTGCCATGCCGGCCGCGGCGCCTGCCGCCAGCAGCACCTTGCGCTCCTGCGCGGTCACGCTCAGCAACTGGCCGATCAGCGAACCCATCGCGCCGCCGGTCGAGATGATCGGCCCTTCGGCGCCGAACGGACCGCCGGTGCCGATCGCGAACGCGGATGACAGCGGCTTCAACCAGGTCACGCGTGCAGGGATGTTGGATTCGTGTTCCAGGATGCGTTCCATCGCTTCGGGAATGCCGTGGCCCTGGATCGCGCGCGAACCCCAGCGCGCCATGATCCCGGCGGCGAGGCCGCCGATCACCGGCATCAGGATCACGAGTGCGCCGAGATGGTTGCCCGCGGGCGACAACACGAACGAACCGTGCTGTGCGTTCGGCCCGAGCACGTCGGAAATGCGCCCGTAGAAAACCAGGTCCGTGATCAGGTTGATCATCAACATCAGGAGTTGCGCGACGCCGGCCGCTGCGGCGCCGAGCACGATCGCGAGCGCCGAGATCAAGAGGATGCGGCGATCGACCAACGTCGACTTCAGCGGCATCTTTGCCTGTTCGAGCGACGCGCCCAGCGCCGGCGCGACCGGCATGCCCTCGGTGCTGCCGGCGGTGCGCACGCTCTCGCGGTCCGCCGGCTGGTTTTTTTCGGCGCGCACCGGATCGCGATCCGGCGTTGCGGAAGTCGGGTCTTGTGGGGTCATGGACGGCAACGAAGCTGGGACTGCTGCAGCGCATCATAGCGGGCGCGCCGCCTGCGCCCAAGCGGCCGATGGTCTGATAGTCATTCCGGACGCGCGCAGCGCGATCCGGAATCGGTTTGGCTTATGGCGGCGATGCCCACCGATTCCGGGTTCCGCCCCCGCTGCGCGTGAGCGGCCCCGGAATGACAAGGTGGTTGGGTGCTGCGCTTCAGTTTGTCACGCCGTCGGCCGGCGATCCCTCGGCAGGTGATGGGTCAGAAATTCCATCTGGTCGGCCAGGATGTTGCGGTTGGACAGGATCAGGTGTTCCACCCAACTCGGCTTGTACGGAATGGCGAGCAAAGGCATGGCCGCCTGCTGCGGCGAGCGCCCGCCCTTCTTCAGGTTGCAGGCGAGGCACGCCGAGACAACGTTCTCCCAGGTGTCCTGGCCGCCGCGCGAAAGCGGCATCACGTGATCGCGGGTGAGTTCCCCGCGCGTGCAGCGGCGGCCGCAGTACATGCAGAGATAATGATCGCGCGCGAACAACGCGGGATTGCTGAGCGCAGGCGAAGGATCGACGGCGCCGCTGTGGCAGTGGCCGCGGCTCGCCACGATCGGGTGCAGGCGCAGGATGCTTTGATCGCCGCTGTCGCGGCGGAAGCCGCCGTGCAAGGTGAGGCAGGGTTCACCCAGCGTCCACGCGACCGCTTCGCGGACATAAAGACACGCCGCGTCCTGCCAGCTGATCCAGTCGAGGATGCGCCCGCCCGCGTCGAGCGAGAGCACGCGGGTGGTGTGCAGGTCCGCGACGGTGCAGGCCGGATGATCGATGGAACTGGCTGTGTGTGAATCCATGGCCCGCGCAGCATAGAACAAATCGCCAAAAGGGCGTTAGCGAGGGCTCCGTCGCC
>JAGWZT010000346.1 GCA_018971925.1 Lysobacteraceae bacterium
CCAGCAATAGCCTTGGGTAGGGTTGCTCTGCCAGTCGGTCATCAGGCCGATCTCGAACTTGGCCAACCAGTTGCGGAACGCCGCCGCGCCGGAGAAACCAAGCTCCGTGGCATGTCCCACCGACCAGGTGAGGAAATCGTGTTGCCAGGGAGCGAGCGCATTCTTGCTGCCGCCGTTGAAGTTGTAGATGGGGCCGTCGTTCATCACACCGAGCGGATTGGCATTCGGGTTGTTGGTGTATTTCGCGTTCCAGTCGGCGAGCGAATTCTCAACGTCGGCGGTGAACTCGGCTTTGAGAGGGTGTGCATCAGGAAGTAGCCACGCTGCGTCGGCCATTTCGCGCAACACCCAAGCCTTGGCCCGCACCTGCGAGTGCGCAACGTCGATCAGTCCTTTGGAATATCCACGGTAACCTTGGTTGGACCAGATTTCGTTGTTCGAGGCGCCGAACGCCATCTCGCTCATGTAGTAGTACGAGCCGGTCACCATGTAGGGCACGTACGATCCGGCCGGCTGGTGCGCGTTGTCCCAAACGTTGGGATTGCCCGTGCTGTACCAGGAAGTGCTGCAGTTCGTGGCGATGCCGTTGTTGGCGCAATTCGGCAGCAAGTCCGCCTTGGTCTGCGCATTTCCGAAAGTGTTGGACCAGCTCCAGTTTGCGATGGTCACATTCGGGTGCTTCTGGATGCTGACCGGGAAGCCAGTCGCCGCGTCGCGGTAGTGGATGCTGTAGGCGCCCAGCGCATCCGTGTTGGCCAGCATCCAGTTATAGGCGCGCACATCGGGATAGACGATATAGACGCTGGTCCAGAGCGGCAGTGGGCCGATGGCCGGTTGCGCCCCGGTCGTGCCCATGGCCTGGGTCTGGTCGCAGTTGTCAAGCGGTGCGCAGGACTGGCGCAACGAAGCGAGGAACGACTCATCGGGCGTCAGTGCCATGTAGCGCGACACCGCCATCGAGTTCTGGATGTACTGCGTGTCCTGCTGCAGATAGACCTGCGGCTCAGCGTTGTTCCACCACAGCACGTGGTGCCAGCGGGTGGCGGTGTACTGGGTGAGCGCGGGGCTGGTGTAGCTGGCGCTGCCGGAGGTCAACGTCGCGGTGTATTGCGGCTGCGCCTGTGACGCGAAGGCATCGGTGTTCTCGAGGATGATGTCGGTGCGCACGCTGGCGACCGTGCCCGGCGTGCTGCCGGCGTAGGCGCGCACGGCAAAGTAGATGCGGAGGTTCGGGTAGGCCGAGCCGGCCGAAGAGGTCACCGGGCCGTTCACCACCCACTCGCTGGCCAAGGGGCCGGAAAGCCACACATCGCACGACGGGTTCCAAGGCGCGCACGCGCCCGAGAGGTCGGCGGCTTGCAGCAGCCCGCGGGCATTCACCGAATACGTCGTGCCGCCGAGGTTGACCGACACGCTGGCGTCGTAACCGGTCGCGAGCAACTGCGACAGGCTGACCGGTGCGCCCTGCGCCATCGAGGCGGCGGGCGACCCCGCGGAAAGCGCCAGCGGCAGGGTTCCGCTGCCCGGCAGCGACGGCACGACCGTTGTCAGCACCGCGTGGCGCAGGCTGCCGTCCGGGTTGGTCGCCTTGGCGTCGACCTGCAGGGCCACCGGCTGGCCATTCAAAGTCGCCGTGACCGTCGAGCCCGCGGGAATGTCGCCGGCCTTGAAAATCTGGCCGAAGGTGACCGGAACGCTGGCTTGCGAGCCCGTGGATTGGCTGACCACGCTGTCGGTGACCACTGTGGCCGCCTGCGCCTGCTCCACCCCCAGCAGCAGGGCGCAGGCTGCGCACGCCGCCATCAACTTTCCGGAGATCCGAGGAAGCGGGATGCCTTGGTGGAACGCGCGTGGTTGTCGGCCGGTACTCATCGTGATTGCCTTGCGTGGGAGGAATAGCGCCGGAAACCCATCCCGAGGATGGCCGGCTGCATGGATGCCGCTCCATGACCCGCGCAGGATCACTTCGGCCTTTCGATCGGTGGCATCGGAAACGCGGCGCCGCCGACCCCCCTTTTTGAAGCAGGGGTGGACCTTACACGTTGGAATTTGTGACGAATTGTGACCGCCGCCGCAGCTTGGCCAATCCGCATGTGGCTTCGACGCCATTCGGTGACACGCGACACATCGAACGCATTACGTCAGGACGCGCAAAGCATGCTCGGGACCCGAGACGTGCGGATTTGTTTCGCCCGCGCGCAGTCGCGATCGTTCAAGACCTGGTGGAGATGACGGCGCCATCTTCAACAGGACGGTGCCGGGCCCCGGCATCAGCCCGAACTGCACGAAACTTGTCCGGCACCATCGAGCCGCCGGCAGCGTCAACGTGCCGGAACCCGCTGCGCTCGGCATGTTTGGCTTGGGCGTGCTGCTGATCGGTGTGTTCACGGGTTGGCGCCGACGCGTGGCTGATGTCTGTCCTGCCAGTTCGTACCCGGCCAACGCCCGGAAACGGGTTGTTTTTTTCAGGGTCCGTTGACACGCCATCCCACGCGGCCGCGCAAATCCGAATCTTGGGGGGGGCGAAGTGTCGGCAGGCTTTACATTTTTCGATTTTTTTGGCTGATGATTTACATGAATATACTTTAAAATCAATGTATTAAATGATTGGCACGGGTATTGCTTTATATAGGCGCCTGACCAGATTCGTGTAACCCCCACAGTCGTCACCCAACGGGAGCTGCAACATGAACACCATCAAATCACTCGGGTTCGTCGGATTGGCTGCTGCGGGCCTGTTCGCTGCCCAAGCTTTCGCAACCACCTGCCCGACCGCACCAGCGACAGGCGTCCAAACCCAAGGCGCGCCAACCTGCATCGCTCCGGTCGGCCAGGATGGCCCCGGCACGGGTCTGAACTCCTTGTATGGCCCGGGTGGCTCTCAAATCACGGGGACCGGGCTCAACATCTACAACGGC
>JAGWZT010000347.1 GCA_018971925.1 Lysobacteraceae bacterium
AGGATGCGCCGTTCGTCGGCTTGATGCGCAGCGCGGAAATCACCAGTTATGCCCAATTGCAGCAAGTGGGCCTGTGGATGGCGCAGCACGTCGAGAAGCATTGAACGGAACGCGCACCGGTCCGTGCATTCCGGCACACGGAAGTCCGCACCGCGAAGTGGTAGTCTCAACCCGATGAGCGCCGATATCACCACGGCTCCCGGCAGCGGCGTGCTGCGCGTGCTGAGCTGCAACATCCTTGCCGGCGCAAGCGTCAAGCGTTATCGCGAATACGTCACGCGCAGCTGGGGTGCGGTGCTTCCCGGCAAGTACAAACTCGGCAACCTTGACAGTCTGGCACGCTCCATCGCGGAGTTCGACGTGGTCGGTCTGCAGGAAGCCGACGCGGGCAGCATCCGCTCGGGTTTCCTCAACCAGACCCGCTACCTCGCGGAAACTTCGGGACTGCCGTACTGGAGCCACCAGCCCAACCGCAGGCTTTCGAACGTTTCGCACACCGCCAATGGCCTGATCAGCCGCAACGCGCCCCGCGAAGTGCTCGACTATCCGCTGCCGGGACGGCTGGGCGGCCGTGGCGTGCTGTTGGCGCATTACGGCGAAGGCCATGACACGTTGACCGTGGCAGTCGCGCACCTGTCGCTGGGCACCCAGTCGCGCGCACGCCAGATCGATTTCATGGCGGAACTGCTGCAGGGCCACAGCAACGTGGTACTGATGGGAGATTTCAATTGCCCGCCCGACAGTCCCGAGCTGCGCAACCTGTTCGCGCGCACCACACTGGCACCACCCATGAATCCCGCACCGACGTTCCCGAGCTGGCGTCCGCAACGCGCGATCGACCACATCCTGGTCACCGCGGGAATCACCGTCGAACGCATGTGGACATTGCCAGCGGCGTTCTCCGACCATTTGCCGCTGGCTGCCGAGATTCGCGTGCCGGTGGCGGCGTGGAGAGCCGCAGCCTAGAAGCCGTTGTTCCGGGGGCCGGCCGCGGATGCGGCGGGTTGTGCTCACGTACTGGCGTGCGCGCCGCGTTCCGACGCATGACGGGCGGGCAACCATCCCTGCGCACGTGCGGCACCGATTTTTCGAGAGCCTTCACGAAAGGCCGCGCAAGCGGCCTTTCTTTCGCGCGACAACCTGCAGCGAACGCAAGAACCCTGTTTCGCCGCTTCGTCTAGAATCGGCGGCATGAATGGATTGCTTCTGCCGCGCACCGCACTGCGCTTTCACCTTCGCCTCGCCGCCGCCGTCGCGCTGCTCGGCGCAGCGCCTGCCCTTTTCGCCCAACCCGCCGCGCCAACCCTTGCACAGCAGCGCGACGCGTTCCGCGCGGCCTACGCCGCTGCGCAAAACGGACAAGACTGGCGCACGCTGGCGCAGGGCCTTCAGGACTATCCGCTGTATCCATACCTCGAAGCGGCCGCGCTGCAGCGCGACATCAAGACCGCCAGCCCCGCGCAAATCGACGCGTACCTGCAGCGTTACGCCGGCATGATCCCGGCCGACGACCTGCGCAAGGCCGAACTGGGCTGGCTTGCGCAGCAGAAGGACTGGGCGAATTTCCAGCACTTCTACCAACCGGGCCTGGGCGACGCGCTCACCTGCGATGCGTTGCAGGCCGATCTCGCGCAAGCCAAACCGCTCGATTTCGATCGCGACCTTGCGACTCTGTGGAAGCAAACCAGCCTGCCGTCCGAGTGCACGCCGGTACTCGCCGCGGCGGCGGTGCAGGGACTGTTGACGCCGGCGCGCGTATGGGATCGCATCGAACGCGCTGCCGACGCGGGCAAGATCTCGACGATCGAACAATCCGCGCAGTGGTTGTCCGGCGCGGATGCCGCCGCAGCCCTGCGCATCGCGGACGCCCTGCGCTCGCCCGCATCCCTGCTGAAGAAAGCCGCGGCGCTCGATGACGTCGCCCGCAACCGCGAAGCCGTCAGCCGCGCACTGGTGCGCCTGGCGCGACGCGACAGCGCGCAGGCGCAAACGTATTGGGACACTGTTTCCAAACAATTCAAGTTCGACCAGGGCGAACGCGACCGCGTGCTCGCGGCGCTCGCGCTCTACAACGCCGTCGACTTCGGACCGGACGCCATCGCGCGTCTTGCTGCGTTGCCTCCCGCGGCGCAAACCGACGCGACACGCGAATGGCGGGTGCGCGCAGCCGTGGCGCAAGGCGACTGGAAGGCCGCGGAGGCCGCGATCAAGGCCCTGACGCCGGACGACAGGCAGCGCGACGAATGGCGCTACTGGCAGGCGCGCATCGCGCAGAAACTCGGGCAAGCATCGGTCGCGCTGGATGGCTACACGTCGCTCGCGCAGCAGGCGACGTTCTATGGTTTCCTCGCGGCCGACCAGGCCAACCTGCCCTACTCCATCTGCCCGCAAACCGTGGCTGCCGATCCGGCTGCGCTGCAGCAGGCCGAAACCGACCCCGGCGTCGTGCGCGCCTTCGAATTCTTCGCGCTGGACATGCTGCCGAATGCGCGCCGCGAATGGAACCGCGCCTTCGTCAACCTCACGCCTGCGCAGCAACTACAGGTGGTGTCGCTGGCGTCCAGCCGTGACTGGGTCGACCGTGCGGTTTTCGCGTTGGGCAAATCGGGCGACCTGCAGTATTACGCGCTGCGCTTTCCGCTGGCGGACAAGGACCGCGTGATCACCTCGGCGCACAATGCCGGCATCGATCCGGCCTGGGCATTCGCGATCATCCGCGCCGAAACCGCGTGGCAGACCGACGCGCAATCCGGCGCCGATGCGCGCGGCTTGATGCAGTTGCTGCCGGGCACGGCCGAACTGGTCGCGCGTCGCAGCGGCCTGCCCTACGACGGCGGTGCAAGCCTGTACGACCCGGCGATCAACATTCCGCTGGGCACGCAATATCTCGCCGACCTCGCGGTGCGCTTCGACG
>JAGWZT010000348.1 GCA_018971925.1 Lysobacteraceae bacterium
TCGACGCTGCCCACCTTGCACGTCGCTTCGCCACGGCGGTTGCACGAGGCTGCGGCAAAGCTTTATGCACGTTGCCGGTGGGCTGGCATTACCCCGCGCAACGGCCACGACTGCGTTATCGCCCAAACCGCAATCGAACACGAAGTGATGCTGCTGGCAAGCGACCGCGATTTCGATGCCATCGCGTCGGTCGAGCCACGCTTGCATCTCTACCGGGCGGCGCGCGCATGAGTGGTCACCTGTTCATCGTCGCGGCACCGTCGGGCGCGGGAAAGTCCACGCTGGTGAACGCACTGCTGGCGCGCGAGCCCGGCATCGTCTTGTCCATTTCGCACACCACGCGTGCGCCGCGTCCGGGCGACGTGGACGGCGTGCAATACCATTTCATCGACCGCGCGACATTCAAGCGGATGGTCGCGAACGGCGATTTCCTGGAACACGCGGACGTGTTCGGCAATTGCTACGGCACCTCGCGTGGTGCGGTCGAACCGATCCTGAAAGCCGGCCGCGACGTGCTGCTCGAAATCGACTGGCAGGGCGCGGAACAGGTGCGGCGCGCGATGCCGGAGTGCGTGTCGATCTTCATCCTGCCGCCTTCGCGCGCCGAGCTGGAGCGCCGCCTGCGCACGCGCGCCACCGACAGCGAGGCCACCATCGAAAAACGGTTGGCGGCATCGCGCGAGGAAATCTCGCACGCGCATGCGTTCGACTGCATCGTGGTCAACGACCATTTCGATGATGCGGTCGCGGCGTTGCAGGCCATCGTGCACGCCGCGCGCGCGTGCCGCGCGCTACCGACCGAGCGCCACCCGGATTTGATCGAGCAATTGCTGGCCGTTTAAGTGGATGCCATCCATGGCCGAGAGCTTCGTGATCGCCCAATTGCCGGTTTGACATCTGCGCTAGGCGCCGCAGCGCGGCTCCGCTAACCTAGCGCGTTTGTGGATCCGGGCTTTGCCTCTTCGCGATGAATGCCGCTCTCGCCAATCAGAAAGCGTCGTCCGATGCGCTGGTGCAGGTGCGTGGCCTGCGTACGCGCATCGGCGCAAAGATGATTTTCGACGGGCTCGACCTGGAGGTGCCGCGCGGCGGCATCACCGCGATCATGGGGCCATCGGGTACCGGCAAGACCACGTTGTTGCGCCATCTCACGGGCCAGCTGAGACCGGATGCCGGCAACGTGATCGTGGATGGCGAAGACGTCGCGGGGTTGTCGCGGCGCGCCTTGTTTTCCCTGCGTGAACGCATCGGCTTTCTGTTCCAGAATTCGGCGCTATTGACCGACTTCAACGTATTCGAGAACGTCGCATTTCCCTTGCGCCAGCACGCGAAGCTGCCGGAAGAATTGGTGCGCAACATCGTGTTGACGAAGTTGCAGGCGGTCGGCCTGCGCGGCGCGGCGCGGTTGATGCCCGCCGAGTTGTCGGGCGGCATGGCGCGGCGCGTGGCGCTGGCGCGCGCGATCGTGTTCGATCCGATGCTGATCCTGTACGACGAACCGTTCGTGGGGCTCGACCCGATCGCGTTGAATCAGGTGCTGCGCCTGATCCGCACGCTAAACAAGACGCTTGGCATCACCTCGATCCTGGTCGCGCACGAACTCGCGGCGATCCGCCAGGTTGCCGACCGCGTGTACCTGATCGCCAACGGCAAGCTGGTCGCGCAGGGTGCGCCGGACGAACTGGTGCACCAGGACTCACCGTGGACGCGGCAGTTCTTCGGTGGCGAAGCCGATGGGCCCGTGCCGTTCCAGTACCCGGCGCCCGACTATGCAACCGAGCTTGGGTTCGCGGGTCGTCATTCGTGAACGCCAATATCCGCCGCAACTGGTTGCTGCAAGGCATCGCTTCGGTCGGCGATTGCGGATTGTTCTTCGTCGCGGTGCTGGGCGCGCTGCCCAAGAGCTTTCGCTACTGGCGCGAGACGTGCCGGCAGGTGTGGTTCGTGGGCGCGATGAGCCTGGTGATCGTGATGACCTGCGGCCTGTTCGTCGGCATGGTGCTGGCGCTGCAGCTCTACTACACGCTGTCGATCTTCGGGGGCACCGCCGCGCTCGGTACCGTCGTGGCGTTGAGCCTGTTCCGCGAACTCGGCCCGGTGGTGACGGCGCTGCTGGTGGCGGGACGCGCGGGTACCGCGGTGACCGCGGAAATCGGCCTGATGCGCGCCACCGACCAGCTGGACGCGATGAGCATGATGGCGGTCGATCCGCTGGCCTACGTTGCCTCGCCGCGGTTCCTTGCCGGCGTGATTGCAATGCCGCTGCTTGCATGCGTGTTCAATGCGATGGGCATCTTCGGCGGGCACCTCGTCGGCGTGACCTGGCTCGGCCTCGACAACGGAACCTTCTGGGGCAACATGACTTCAACCGTGTCGCTGCACAAGGACATCCTGGACGGCCTGTACAAGAGCGTGGTGTTCGGCGGCGTGGTCAGCCTGATCGCGGTGTTCCAGGGTTACACCGCGCCGCCCACCAGCGAAGGCGTGGCGTATTCGACCACGCGCACGGTGGTGTTCTCGTCGATCGTGATCCTCGCGTTCGATTTCGTGATGACGGCGTTCCTGACATGAGCGGAATTCTTGTCGTTTTTTCTTGCCGTCATCCCGGCGCAGGCCGGACAAATTCGTCTGGAACGAATTTGAACAACCAAAGGTTGGCCCGCAGGGCAAAGGCCATGGATGGCCTTTGTAATCCAGTTTTCTTTCCGACGATGAGGCGGGGTTCCGCTCGCCTCAGCGGCGAGCGTGCGACTTTTGTTTCGGCAAAAGTCGCCAAAACCATTGCGCCGGGCATTCCGGTTTCGGCAACGTCGTGTTGCCGAAACTCCCCTGCGCTTCTCGCGCCAAGCGGGCCGGCGCGAACTACTCGCCACATCCCTGTGGCTCGCCCTTCGCTGACGCTCAG
>JAGWZT010000349.1 GCA_018971925.1 Lysobacteraceae bacterium
TCCGCCGGCACTGTCCTCCACTTCACATGACCATGGACGTACACCCTAGTCGCACCGCCGGCATCCGCTTGAATCGGGTGGCGGCGGCAAAAATCGAACCGATCCGCGGCGACCGCGCCCGGCCGGCTGGCACCTGCCTCGACTAGGCACGTCCGGCTCGTCCCTCGCGGTGCTGCGGCACTGCTTTGAGGAGATGGGCCATGAACCTCCTTCGAAACTTCATTCGTGCGCGCCTGGCAGCCCGTCATGCGCATTCGCACCGCCGCGACGGCCGCCGCCGCGAGTGGAACGTGACCGTGCCCGCGCCGCGGGGGGAGTCGCAGGCCGCGTGATGCTCGCGATCCGCCAACGGGGCTTGCGGCCTCCGCCACGAATACGCGTCTGCCGCGCGGCAGTCGATGCGCGGTGCGCTGTCGCGGAAAGTCGGGCCGTGGATGGCCGTTCTGGCCTCCAAGGCCTTTGGCCAGTTCGTCTGCGACGCCATCGAATATCGCGGCGATCAGGGATGATCGCAAAAACAATCCCGCGACCCATCCCGATGTAACGCCACGGTCCGCCGCCGGTTCCGTGTTCGCGTCTGCCAACGCCATGGAAACGAGTGATGTTCGGATCTTCAACCCAATCGAATGCCAGCGCCACGGCCAGCAAGGCCCGCGCGGCGCATGCGCGGCCGGTGGTCGCGGATACCGCGTGGATCGATGACGCCGCGTTGCTGGCGTCGCTGGATGCCACGCCTGCGGGTCTCGATGAAGCGCAGATCGAAGATCGCCTCGACCGCGACGGCGTCAACGAAGCGTCGCACCAAAAGCCGCCGCACTGGGCGTTGCAGCTCGCCCGCACCTTCAAGAATCCGTTCATCATCGTGCTGGTGGTGTTGGCCGGTGTGCAACTGGCCACCTCGCCGGACGACCTGACCGGCCCGGTCATCATCGCGGTGATGGTGCTGATCAGCGTGGTGCTGAGCTTCACCCAGGAATTCCGGTCCTCGCGTGCGGCCGAAAAATTGAAGGCGATGGTGCGCAACACCGCGACGGTGACGCGGCGCGCATCCGACGGGCATTCCGAGCGCATCGAAGTGCCGGTGG
Source organism: Lysobacteraceae bacterium (assembly GCA_018971925.1). Classification (GTDB taxonomy): domain Bacteria; phylum Pseudomonadota; class Gammaproteobacteria; order Xanthomonadales; family Rhodanobacteraceae; genus 66-474. Next base: position 1,086 of record JAGWZT010000349.1, read on the forward strand.
TGGAACTGGTCGCGGGCGACATCGTGCATCTTTCAGCCGGCGACATGGTGCCGGCCGACCTGCGGCTGCTGGGTGCGAAAGACTTGTTCATCTCGCAGGCGATCCTGACCGGCGAGTCGCTGCCGGTTGAGAAGACCACGCCCGAGCACGCGCACCTGCGCGAAGAAGGCGCCGAACCGCTGGACTTGCCGACCGTGTGCTACATGGGCACCAACGTGGTCAGCGGCAGCGCGACCGCGGTGGTGGTCGCGACCGGCCCGCGCACCTGGTTCGGTTCGATCGCGCACACGCTCAGCGGCCAGCGTTCGGAAACCAGCTTCGATCGCGGCGTCAAGAGCGTGTCGTGGCTGCTGATCTGGACCATGGCGGTGATGGTGCCGATCGTGTTCCTGATCCAGGGCTTCGGCAAGGGCAACTGGCTCGAAGCCTTCCTGTTCGCGATTTCCGTCGCGGTGGGCCTGACCCCGGAAATGCTGCCGCTGATCGTCACCGCCAACCTCGCCAAGGGCGCGCTGGCGATGAGCAAGCGCAAGGTGGTGGTGAAGCAACTCAGCGCGATCCAGAATTTCGGCGCGATGGATGTCCTGTGCACGGACAAGACCGGCACGTTGACGCTGGACCGGATCGTGCTGGAGCGCCACATCGACCTCGACGGCGAAGAATCCGACGACGCGCTGGAGTTCGGTTATCTCAACAGTCATTTCCAGACCGGCCTGAAAAACCTGATGGACAAGGCGGTGCTGGGGCATCGCGATCTCGAGCACTCCATCGCCAGGTGGAAAGTCGTCGACGAGATTCCGTTCGACTTCCAGCGCCGGCGCATGTCGGTCGTTCTCACCGACGGAGGTGGCGAGGATTTGCTGGTGTGCAAGGGCGCGGTCGAGGAGATGTTGTCGATCTGTGCGTTCGCACGCGAAGGTGATCGCGAGATTCCGCTCACCGACCATCGCCGCGAAGGCATCCGCGCGATGACGCACGAGTTGAACGAGGACGGCCTGCGCGTACTGATCGTCGCGGTCAAGCGGCAGCCCGCAGTGGGACGTGCCTATGGCATCGCGGACGAGGCCGGCCTCACCGCGATCGGCTGCCTCGCGTTCCTCGATCCGCCCAAGGACACCGCACGCACCGCGATCGCGGCGTTGCACGGCCACGGCGTCGCAGTGAAGGTGATCACCGGCGACAACGAAGCGGTGACGCGCAAGATCTGCCGCGAGGTCGGGCTGGATGTCACGCATTCGGTGCTGGGCCGCGACATCGAGGAACTCGAAGACACGGCACTGGACGAGCTGGTCGCGCGTACCACGGTGTTCGCCAAGATGTCGCCGCTGCAGAAATCGCGCGTGGTGGAATCGTTGCAGCGGTGCGGGCACACGGTGGGGTTCCTCGGCGACGGCATCAACGACGCCGCCGCGTTGCGCCGCGCCGACGTCGGCATTTCGGTGGATACCGCGACCGACATCGCCAAGGAATCGGCGGACATCATCCTGCTCGAAAAAAACCTGATGGTGCTGGAAGAGGGCGTGCTGGAAGGCCGCATCACTTTCGGGAACATCATCAAGTACATCAAGATGACGGCCAGTTCCAACTTCGGCAACGTGTTCAGCATGCTGATCGCGAGCGCGGCGCTGCCGTTCCTGCCGATGCTGCCGCTGCAAATCCTCGTATTGAACCTGTTGTACGACATCTCGCAGCTGTCGATTCCGTTCGACCGCATGGACGAGGAATACGTCCGGAAGCCGCGCAAGTGGGACGCGAGCGACATCCGCAGGTTCATGGTGTGGATCGGACCCACCAGCTCGATCTTCGACATCACGAC
>JAGWZT010000350.1 GCA_018971925.1 Lysobacteraceae bacterium
TGTCCAGTTCGAAGTACGGCTTGATCTGACTCTCGTCCAGGTCGTATTTCTGCTTGCGCACCTGTTCGGCGTACAACTGCCAGTCCCACGGTTCCAGCTTGAAGGTGGGTTTGCCGGCCTTGGCCTGGTCGGCGTCGATGGTCTTCTGGATTTCACCGGCTTCGGCCCTGGCGCGCGCGGTTTCCGCCGGCACCAGCTTGTCGAGGAAATCCATCACCGTGGCCGGCGTCTTGGCCATCTGGTCCTGCAGCTTCCACGCCGCGTAGTTGTCGAATCCCAGCAATTTTGCTTTCTCGGCACGGATCTTCGCGATCTGCGCAATCGTGTCGCGGGTGTCGTTGGCGTCGCCCTTTTCCGCGCGGGTCCACGAGTTCTCGAACAACTGGCGGCGCGTGTCACGATCGGTGAGCGAACCCAGCGCCGGCTGCTGGGTGGTGTTCTGCAGCGGGATCACCCATTTGCCCGCGAGCTTGCGGCCCTTCGCCGCAGCGGCAGCGGCATCGATCTCGGCGTCGGACAAGCCGGCGAGTTTGGCCTTGTCGCCGACGACCAGCGCGCCGGCCTTGGTGGCTGCCAGCAATTTGTTCTGGAACTTCGCGGAAAGCGAGGCTTCCTGTTCGTTGAACTGCTTCAGTCGGGCCTTGTCGGCCGCGGAAAGCCTGGCGCCGTTGAGCACGAATTCCCTGTAATCCCATTCCAGCAGGCGTTGGGATTCCGGATCGAGCTTGAGCGAGTCGCGCTGGTTGTAGAGCGTCTGGATGCGCGCGAACAGTTTCGGATTGAGATAGATCGAATCCTGGTGCGCCGACAGTTTCGGCGCTTCGGCTTCCTGTACCTTCTGCAGCGTGTCGTCGGTATTCGCGCCCGCCACCGTGCTGAAGGCCAGCATCACGCGCGTCAGCATCTGCCCGCTCTTCTCCATCGCGACGAGGGTGTTGTCGAAGGTCGGCGCCGCCGGGTTGTCGGCGATCTTCTCGATCTCGGCACGTTGTTGCTTCATGCCTTCTTCCATCGCCGGCTGGTAATCGGAATCCTTGATCTTGCTGAAATCCGGCGCCTGGAACGGCAGCGTCGAGGCCTTGTAGAACGGATTGGCGGTGATGTTGCCGGGCTTGGCGCGGGATGCGGCAGGCGTGGCGGCTTGCGCCGTCATGCCGATGCTGCCGGCGGCGATGGCGCAACAGGCAAGCGCGAGCACTCGGGTCTTGAAACCTTGCATGGGATGATTCCTTCCGAAGCGAATGGGTGGTCAGGCAGCCGCAACGTCGTGCAACTGCCAATGGGGTCCGATCAGGATGAAAAGACGATGGCGCAGCACGGAATGGGTCAGCGTGGTGACCACCTCGACGTCGGTGTGCAGGTCGTTCAATTGGGCCCTGACCGTGGCGTCCGGATCGACCGGCGCCAGCGACGGATCGACATTGTCGGGATCCGGCTGCTTGGCCTTCCAGTGGTCGAACACGATGGGCTTGCGCAGGGCTTCCTGCAACGCGTCGGCGAAACCCTGCGGCGACGATCCCTGGAACGACAGGTCTGCGTCGGGACCGCGCGCGGTGGCGAGATTGGCGATCGTCAGGTAGTACCGTTGGGCTTGGCTCAAGGGAAACTCCGCAAACGAGTGGAGGAAGCGGCTGGAATCGGGGGCGCCCGTCCCGCGCGGGACGACCCCGTGTGGCTCACCCGGCATGATGCCGGGAATGCCGTGAAGGTTCCATCCATGTCGCAAGTCATGGGTGCGCCGGCCGCGGCCTCCTGCGTGTCTGCCGAACGGGACTGGCGGCCGCTGGCGAAACCGCGTATAGCTGCCGGTTCGTGCCGTCATGCGAGGGGCGTTCCATGTCTACCACGATTCGCAAGTCCGTTCTGGCGGGTTGCGCGCTGTTGGCCGGCGCCGCGGGATTGGTCGCCTGTTCGCAATCCTCTTCGCCTTCAGCCGCGTCGGGTCAGGCATCGGCGCCTGCTTCGTCCGCGGGCGTCACGCCGCCTGCGCCGGCGGGAACCACCGCCCAGGCAATGGCCGCCGCGAACGTCGAAGGCACGCGCCTGCTGCGCTTCCCCGACGTGTGCGGCGATCGCGTGGTGTTTACTTACGCGGGCGACCTGTGGACCGCTTCGACGCAAGGCGGCACCGCGACGCGCCTGACCGCGGGACCGGGCCTTGAAATGGCCGCGCGCTTCTCACCCGATTGCAGGCAGATCGCGTTCACCGGCCAGTACGGCGGCGACAGCCAGGTTTACGTGGTGCCCGCGAGCGGCGGCGAGCCGACGCAGTTGACGTTTTATCCGGCGATGGGTCCGCTGCCGCAGCGCTGGGGTTTCGACAACCAGGTGTATGGCTGGACGCCGGACGGGAAATCCGTGTTGTTCCGCTCGTGGCGCGACTCGCGCAACATCTCCGATCCGCGTGTGTTCACGGTTGCCATGACGGGCGGCCTGCCGACGGTGCTGCCGATGCCGCAATCGGGCACCGCGCGGTTTTCTCCCGATGGCAAGCAGATGGTGTATTCGCCCAAGTTCCGCGATTTCCGCGACTGGGACCGCTACCAGGGCGGCTGGGCGCAGGATCTCTTCATCTATGACTTCGCTTCGAAGTCGGCGAAGAACATCACCAACGACCCCAACACCGATCGTGATCCCGTATGGATCGGCAAGGACATCTATTTCCTGTCCGACCGTGGTCCGCACCTGAACCTGTATCGCTATGACACCGGCGACGGCAAGACCACGCAACTGACCGATTACAAAACCGATGACGCGCGCTGGGCCAGCGGCGACGCGGCCGGGCAGATCGTGTACGAGGTGACCGGCGCGCTGCACATTTTCGATACCCGCAACAACAGCGACCGCGCCTTGACGATCCACGTTCCGAGCGACCTCGTGATGGCGCGCG
>JAGWZT010000351.1 GCA_018971925.1 Lysobacteraceae bacterium
GTCCTTGGCCGCCTGCGCCTGCTTGATGGCGACATCGAGCCCGGCCTTGTCGGTGTCGACCAGCGTGTTGGCCTGTTGTGCGTCCTGCTTCGACACGTAGCCGCGCGCGACCACCGCATCCATGCGCGCGGCATTGGCGCGATCCTGCTGCAAGGTTGCGCGCGCCTTGACGACACCCGCCTGCGCGGCGGCGTATTGTGCCTTGGCCGAATCGAGCTGGGCCTGGTAGCCCGTGGGATCGAGCCGCGCCAGGATCTGCCCTTTCTCGACGTGCGCACCTTCGTCGACCGACACCTCGGTCAGGGTACCGATGATCTGCGCCGAAATCGTGGCCTGCCGTCGCGCAACGACGTAACCGGTTGCCTGCAGCACGGCGGCGTCGCCGCTGGATGCCGCCGCCACCGCGGTGCTGGTCTCCACGGTCGCCGCATGGCCGCGCAGCGCGAACGCCGCGACGCCACCGGCAATGATCAGAACGACCATCACGGCACCCACGATCCACGGCCAGCGCGGACGCGATTCATCGTCGTCGCGCTGCGCGCGATCGATGCGCAGTTCGTGCAGCAAATCACCACCGGATCGGTTGTCGTTCACCCGTCGTCCCCGTACGCGCCATCGTGGTCACGCAAGTCTGGCATATCCTGCCGCGTCAGGCCGTGACCAGCCATCGTCAGGCATCAAGCGTCGTGGCTGACAGTTGTCATCCGTTCGCACGCGCCTCGGCCGGCCCATCGTGACACCACGACCTTACAATCACGAACCATCCTACGAAACCAGGATCACAGATGTCCTTCTTGTTCGAGCCCCCCGCCGTACCGAGTCTGCCCATTATCGGCAGCGATGCGCATTTTCCCATGCACCGCATCTACTGCATCGGTCGCAATTATGCCGAGCACGCGAAGGAGATGGGCGCGCAAGCCGTGAGCCGCGCCAACCCCGTGTTCTTCATGAAGCCTGCCGACGCGATCGTCGCTGGCGGCGGCGATATTCCGTATCCGCCCGCGACGCACGAGTTGCACCACGAGGTGGAAATGGTGGTCGCATTGGCGAAAGGCGGCCGCGACATCGACGCGGCACGCGTACCGGATTGCGTGTTCGGTTACGGCGTGGGACTCGATTTGACCCGGCGCGACCTGCAGGCTGCGATGAAGGCGAAGGGATTGCCCTGGGATGTCGCCAAGGGTTTCGACGCCTCTGCGCCGGTTTCATCGCTGCGCACCGTTGGCGACATCGGCCATCCCGCGCACGCGCGGCTGTCGTTCGCGGTCAACGGCGAAGTACGCCAGGACACCGACATCGCGGACATGATTTTCGCCGTGCCCGAGATCATCGCCGAGCTTTCCAGGCTGTTCGAACTGAAAGCCGGCGACCTGGTCTTCACGGGCACGCCCGCGGGCGTGGGGCCGCTGCTGCGCGGCGACCGGGTCAGTGCGGAACTGCACGGCATCGCGACGCTGGAAGGGCGCATCGTCTGAATGAACGGCTGGTTGCGCGGGTGGCCCGATAGTGCCTAAATGGGCGCGCCGCGAGGCGGCAGGGGAGGCACCGGTCCACTTCCAGAGAAGGAGTACGCAATGAGCTTCGCTAAAGACTTCAAGGCGTTCATCATGCGCGGCAACGTGGTCGACCTGGCTGTCGCAGTGGTCATCGGCGCGGCGTTCGGCAAAATCGTCACGTCGCTGGTCAACGACATCATCATGCCGCCGATCGGCATGATCACCGGCGGCATCGACTTCTCGAAATTGAAGGCGATCATCCAGGATTCGCCCGACCCGAAGAAGGTCGTGTCGATCAACTACGGTACCTTCATCAACGACGTCATCACCTTCCTGATCATCGCGCTGGCGATCTTCATCGTCATCAAGTTGCTGGAAAGGGCCATGCCGAAGAAGGAAGCCGCGCCGCCGCCGACCCCGCCCGACGTGGTGTTGCTGACGGAGATCCGCGACCTGCTGAAGCAGCAGCCGCGCTGATTTCCGAATTCGTGACCTGACTGGCGCCGAATTCAAGCAAATTTCATCGTCATTCCGGAGCGGGCCGCCGGCCCGAATCCGACGGCGTTGGCAGGACCGCCAACGCGAACGCCGGAGGTGACCCGAAGGGCGAGCGCCAGGGATGGCGCGAGTCGATCGGTTTGAGGCTTGGCATGCATCGCGACACCGATTCCGGGTTCTGTCCGCGACCAGCGCGGACAGCCCCGGAATGACGAAAGGGTGCATGGCAAGTGCAGCTTGGCTGCCAATCTGACGCCGCCGCCATGATCGAGATTGTCCAGGCCGACATCACCACCCTGCGCGTCGATGCGATCGTCAATGCAGCCAACGAAACGTTGCTCGGAGGGGGCGGGGTCGATGGCGCCATCCATCGCGCGGCCGGCCCGCGCTTGCTGGAAGCCTGCCGCGCGATCCCGGAAGTGCGGGCAGGCGTGCGTTGCCCGACCGGCGCGGCGCGCATCACGCCCGGTTTCGATCTGCCTGCGCGTTTTGTGGTCCACACCGTCGGACCTGTGTGGCGCGGAGGCGGGTGCGACGAGCCAAGTCTGCTGACGGCCTGCCATCGCAACGCGCTGGCGCTCGCGCGCGAACACACGATCGACAGCATCGCGTTTCCAGCGATCAGTTGCGGGGTGTACGGCTATCCGCGCAATGCCGCCGCGGGCTTGGCGCTGGCCGTGCTGGCCGATGAGCAACACCGCACGCGCACGCCGCACCGCATCGTCCTGTGCGCATTCGACCCAAGCATGTCGGAGGCATGGCGCCGCGCGGCCGAGCGTCTGCACGTCGATGTCGTGCAGTAGGTTGGGCTGAGCGGTTTCCCGCGAAGCCCAACGCGCATTCCGTTCGCTACGACGAGGGATACAACGGCGGCAAATCGTCACGCCCGGCACG
>JAGWZT010000352.1 GCA_018971925.1 Lysobacteraceae bacterium
CGTACAACGCATCGAATTTCGCCGATGCGCCGGCGCGGTCGGCGTTCCAGGTTGCAACGGCTTGGGAGACGAAAGCGGAGTAGAAGTTGGCCATCACGATGCCGTGGTTCTGCCTGACCATCCGTAGCACGTCGTCGGGCACGTTGCGCGGGTGGTCGTCCAGCGCGCGCGCGCTGGAGTGCGAAAAGATCACCGGCGCCTGCGTGGTTTCGAGCGCGGCCTTCATGGTGTCGGGCGAAACGTGCGAGAGGTCCACCAGCATGCCCAGGCGATTCATTTCGTGCACCACCGCTCGGCCGAATGCGGTGAGCCCGTGGTGCGCAGGCTTGTCGGTGGCGGAATCCGCCCAGTCGATGGTCTTGCCGTGGGTCAGCGTCATGTAGCGCACGCCCAGCGCGTAGTAGTCGCGCAATACCGGCAACGAGTTGTTGATTTGATGGCCGCCCTCGACGCCGATCAGACTGGCGATGCGCCCGGACTTTTCGATGCGCTGGATGTCGTCGGCGGTGGACGCCATTTCGAAGTCTTTCGGGTACTTCGCCACCATCGTGCGGACGATGTCGATCTGCTCCAGGGTCGTCTGCACGGCCTCGGGGCCGGTGACGGAAGCCGGAATCCATACCGACCAGAACTGCGCGCCGAGATGGCCCTTGCGCGCACGCGGGATGTCGGTCATCAGGTGCACGTCGCCGTTGCCGGTCTTGCTGCGCAGGTTGGAAGTGTCGGCATCGAGATCGATGTTCCCGATATTGCCGAGCTCGCTGCGGATCCCCCATGGCAGATCGTTGTGGCCGTCGATCACCGGCGTCGTGGCGAGCACCTGCTCGACGCGCGCCGACAGGTTCTTGTCCTTCGCCGACTGCGGCGCGGCGAGGGCGATGCAGGGCAAGGCGGCGAGCAGACAGGCGGCGATTCGAAGGTGCTTGGTCATGGCGTCCCCGGTGAGGTCATGAGAAGGATCGATGGGCGCCGCACGTGCGCGGCGCGCGTCGCCCGATGGTTCGAGCCTAACATCGTTGATGACGCTGCGTCGTTCGCGCAACCGGGGCCCTTGATCTTGCTCGTCGTCCCGGAATACTCGCGCCATCCATGGCGCTCGCGCTACACGCCGCCTGCGGCGTTCGCGTTTGCAATCCTGCAAACGCAGTCGCGAAGCGATATCCGGGACCCGGTGTCTTTGCATTTTTAAGCGTTGCGTAAAGAATCACTGGGTTCCGGCTTTCGCCGGAATGACGAACGCGGGTATTTGTTGGAGCGTCCCTAGAAAAAGGTCGGCATCACTTCGAGCACGCGCAGGTCGTCATCGACCAGCAACACCTGCCGCCACTTGTCGAACGTCAGGCACGGGTGCGATGCGCCGAAGGACACGACGTCGCCGATGCGAATGTCCGCATGCTCCGGCATCACCATCATCGCGTGCTGGTCCATGACCTTGCGCACGCTGCAGCCGGTCAATGGCCGCGCGGGCTCGCCGGGGCGGTGCAGCTGTAACGGTATCGGCAGGTCGGGATCGACCGAAATGTCGCGTTTGCCCATCGCAACCACGGCCAGACCCGGTTCGGGCAGTGATTGCACGTGCGCGAACACCGCGAGCGCGGGTTGCAGTTCGCCGTCCAGTTCCGGATGGCGCGCTTTCACTTCGGCCATCGCGTCGCGATACGAGCGGTGATCGTGCACGACGTAACAACCGGACCGCAGCACCGGCGTGCAGTGGTCGCGCAAGTCCGGATGATCGAAAGCCTCGGCGATCAGGTCGAACCATTGCGAACCCGCGGCAGTAATGATTGGTTTTCGGTCCGCGAATGAACCCGAATCTCTGAGGCTGCGGACGGTTTGGACGAGCCGTTTGCCGTAATCGCGGATGTCATCGACGGCTTGTGTGCCGCCGATCAGGCCTTCGTAACCTTCGATACCGTACAGCGTGAGTGCCGGTGAGGCGGCGATCGCGTCGACAAGCGTTTGCAGTTCGGAATCGTTGCGCACGCCACAACGGCCACCGGGCACGCCGAGTTCGATCAGGACCTGCACGGTGAGACGGCGTTGGCCGAAGTATCCGTTCAACGCCTGGACATTGGCCGTGCTGTCGATCAGGCAGCAGTATTCCGCGCCGCGCTCGATCAGGCCCGCGACGATCGACATGTTGGGCGTGCCGACCAGCTGGTTGGCCATCAGCAGGCGCGTCGCACCGTGTTCGAACGCCGCGGCGCATTGTGTGGCGGTCGCCAGCGTGATGCCCCATGCACCGGCATCCATCTGACGGTGGAACAGCGCGGGTGTCATCGTGGTCTTGCCGTGCGGCGCAAGTTTCGCACCGTGGTCGTCGGCGAAGCGTTGCATCCATGCGATGTTGTGCGCCAGCGCCCTTTCGAAGATCACCGCCGCGGGCAGGCTCACGCTTTCGAGCAGCGACAGGCCGTCGATGGGCGTGCCTTTCCCGGGAGGGTCCGGATTGCCGGTCATGGGTTCGCTCGAATCATGTGTCCGATTGTTGCATTGCCGACCTGGCCGTGGCCACTGTGGTAAGGAACCGCTTACAGGTTTTTCAGGAAAGGACGTGTGATGCAGCGGTTGCGGCCTGCGGCGCGTCTGCGCGTGAAGTTCGAAACTCCGGGCTTTCAACGAGCGGGAAAACCCAGATGCGATCAATGCGATGGATCATGCTGGCCGTCCTCGCGTTGGGCCCGGTTTTCGCGGGCCCGGCACGAACCGCAACGCCGCCGCCGGTGGAACTGGTCGATGTCTATCATGGCGGCGTCGACCTGTCCGGTTACTGGGTCAGCGAGAAATTCGACGGCGTGCGCGGTTACTGGAACGGTCGTCAGTTGTTGACGCGTGGCGGCACCGCCGTGCATGTGCCCGCGTGGTTCACGAAGGGTTGGCCGAA
>JAGWZT010000353.1 GCA_018971925.1 Lysobacteraceae bacterium
GTCATGTTCGTGCCGTCGTCTATGTCGTTTGTGGTGATGTTGTCGATGCCGAACGATACGTCATGCGTACCAAACAGGTTCCAAGGCAACTTCCAGTCCAGCGACAGGCGGTAGTTCATGATGCTGCTGCGATGATTCGGCCGTGCGATATTCGAGTTGACCTGAGCATTCGAAATGCCGGTCGATCCCGGCGGCAGAAAGGCGGGATTCTGGTTGGACGAACCGCTGATGTTGGCCAGGTCCGCGGTCAGCCCCGGGAACAACGGTTGCTGGGTGTAATACTCGCCGTGGGTCTTGCCGAACATCGCATTCAGCGTCAGGTTGTCGGTGATGTACGACGTGTAGTTGAACACCCAGGTGCGAAAACTGTTCTTTTCGGTCTGGGCGAGGTTGTTGAAAGCCCCCGTCTTGAAAGTGCTGTAATCGAAATCGTAAGCGGTTCCCCATGACTTGAACTGGTTCTGCGCCGCGGTGAGCGTCACGAAGTTGCTTTCGTTGATGTTCCAGTTCAGCTTGGCGTAGATCTTCGGGGCGTGCGTGGTAAAGAAGATGTTGTAGGTGTTGCCGGTATTGGGGGTGATGGAGTTGGAATGGGCGTTGTCCTGTTCGACGCCAAGGAAGAAAAACAGTTTGTCCTTGACGATCGGTCCGCTGACATAGGCGTCGTAGACGGTTTCCTGTCCCGGCTGGCCAACCGCAAGGCCAGTCTCCACGGCATTCAGCGTGCCCGAACTGCCCTTGCGATATTGGTACAGTTGGCCGTAAGCCTCACTCGGATTCGAGGCCAGCGCGCCCGTGTAGCGCGGGTTGTTCCAGTAGGCGTTGACGGGGCTGGCCTGCAGCGTGGCCGGCGCCCACGAGGCCTGGAAGCCGAAGTGCCATTCGTTGGAACCGCTCTTGCCGATCTGGTTGATCACGCCGCCTACGGACCGTCCGTATTTGGCGCCGTAGCCGGTGGTGAAGGTTTGTTGCTGCTCGATCGCGCCGTACGGAAGACTGACGCCACCCTGTCCGGTGATCTGATCGGTGGTATTCATGCCGTCGAAGTAATAGGCGTTCTCCGCAACCGAGGCGCCGCCGAAGACCAGCATGGGCGTGCCCAGCGCCGTGGGGTTGGCGCTTCCCAGCACGGCACCACCAGGCGTCACGCCCGGTGCCAGCAGTGCGATGTTTTCGGCGGTGTGCTGCAACGGCAGTTGCCGCAACTGCTGGGCCGTGATCGTGGTGACCTGGTTGGTGGTGGTCACGTCGATGGGCGGAATGGCATTGGCCGTGACGTTGACCGTGGACAGGGTTTGCGTTGCAGCCGCCGTCGAGGTGAAGTCCACCACCACGGCACCCGCCGCCACCGGGCTGACGTCGGTCTTGGTTTGCACAACCTGGCCGTTCTGCAGCAGCGACACCGTGTAGGTGCCGACCGGCAGGGTGATCGAATACGTGCCTGAAGGACCTATTGAGATCGTGCGGTTGTAACCCGCGCCGCCGGTGATCTGGACGGTTTCGCCTGAAGCGACGGGAACCCTGCCGTAAATGGTGCCGGTAGTGGCCTGCGCGAACGCGCCACCGGCGAACGCCAAGGCGATGGAACCCCCGATTGCGAGAGCCAGCGCCTTGCGCTGGAAAATGCGATTGCGCGAAGCGCGCCTGGTTTGGACTTTCATGCGGCGTGTACCCCCGAAGGCAACACGCGGCACGGCCGAGGCCCCGCCTCTCCCCACGGCGAAGTACGCGACCGCACCCGAATGCGCCCCGCGACCAAAGGTCGTCAGACGCGGTCTGCGCTGTCCCTCGCAACAGCGCGCCTTGCAAATTAACTACGAATTAACCTGAATGCAAGCGTTGATTCACAAATGCACCGGCAGAAAGCCATGAATCCAACCCGGCCCCTTCAAAGATGGATGTGTAAAGACTGCAGCACGGTCCAGTGGGAACCGCCGCGTCCGGGAGCGGCGAGCTCAGGTTTCCGTCGCCACGCCTGCAGCGCCCAACCGCTGGCGCAACCCATCCAGCAAGTGCCCGTAACGGGATGAGCGCGCGGTATCGAGCCGCAACGGCTGCCGCACCTGACCGGCACTCGCGGCACTCACGACCGTTCGCCGGGTTCGCTCGAAATCGAGGCACGCGGGTTCGAACCGCAAGCCGCAGAAACCGAGCAACCGTTGTATCGCGGCTTGAGGGTCCGCGATCAACGCCTCGTATTCGAGATCGAACACGCGGTCGGGAAACCGCCGTAACCAGAATCGGGTCAGGCGGACGAAGTCGATGCAGTAGTCCGCCATGTCGTCGAGGTCGTAGCTGAACTCGGCGTCGGCCGCGAACCACTGCCGATGGCAGGCAAGGCAAGTCTCGACGGGATCGCGGCGCACCACCACAACCCGCGCCGCCGGAAGCATCGCCAGCACGGCACCCACATGTTTCCATGCCACCAGATTCTTGTCGGCGGAACGCGGCTTGCGCTCGCGCCAGCGCGCCGTGCGTGCGAGATAGTCCGCCCCCAACCGCTGCCAGTCGGCAGGCGTCGCGGCAGGTGCCCAATCGGGATACCGTTGGCCGCGACGTCGCGATTCCTCATCCAGGATGCGCGGCAAGTCGGTAATCTCATTCGCGCCCTCCACTTCGGAATGGGAAGCGAGGATCTGTTCCACCAGGGTGGACCCGGAACGCGGGATGCTCGCGATGAAAATGACCTCGTTCCCCATCCGCGTGTCCAGCGGTGCCGGCAACGGCGCAGCGAGCGCACGCTCGATGGCGACGATCCGGGCGCGATGCCGGGTTGCATCCCAGTGCACGCGCTGGCGTTGCAGACGATTGGCCTGCCGCAAGACCTCGAACGACGCCACGTAATCATCCTGATCTTCCAGTGCTCGCGCCAGCGCGAACCC
>JAGWZT010000354.1 GCA_018971925.1 Lysobacteraceae bacterium
TGGCGCGCGCGTCCGAGCGCAGCGTCAAGAAGTACGTCGAGGATTACGCGCTCAGCGCGAATGGCAAGCGCGCGGCGTTCACCGCGCGCGGCGACGTCTTCAGCGTGCCGCTGGAGCACGGCATCACGCTCGACCTCACCCACACGCCGGGCGCGCACGAACGCGAAGTGTCGTGGTCGCCGGACGGCAAGCGCGTCGCCTACATCTCCGATGAAAGCGGCGAGGAAGAAGTTTGGATGCGCGATGCCGACGGCACGAATCCGGTGATGCTGACCAAGGGCGTGATCGGCCGCCTGTACGGCACGCTGTGGTCGCCGGACGGGAAGAATGTCGCCTTCGTCGACAGCAGCAACCGCATCCACGTCGTCGGTGCGTCGGCCGGCGCCCCCGACAAGGTGGTCGCGCAGGACCCGGGCGTGTCGAAGCGCGACTACGCCTGGTCGCCCGGCGGGCATTACCTCGCGTATTCGCTGACCGACAGGGACACCCAGTTGTCGCGGCTGTACGTGTACGACCTCGGCTCCGGCAAGGCCGTCGAAGTCGGGCGCGAACACGCCGATGCGATGTCGCCGGCCTTTTCGCCCGACGGAAAATACCTGTACTTCCTCGGCGATCGCGAGTGGTCGCCGCAATTTTCCAGCGTGGAACTGGATTACGCGACCAACCGCACCACCGAAATTCTCGCCTACGCGTTGCGCAAGGACGTCAAGAGTCCGTTCGCGCCGCGCAACGACAGCGCGACGGGCGATGACAACGCGCCGGACGCGTCCGCGTCGTCGAGCAGGGGCGACGAAGACCACGGCAAGCGCGCCAAGCCCGCGTCGCAGGTCAACGACAAGATCGACTTCGACGGTATCGACCAGCGCCTGCTGCTGGCGCCGATCGAGCCCGACAACATCCAGTGGCTGGCGGTCACGCCGAAGGCGATCCTGTACGCGACGGCGGGCGCGCCCTTCCTCGGCCGCGAAAGCGCGCTACCGATGAAGGTGCATGCGTGGTCGTTCAAGGATCGCAAGGGCAGCGATGTCTACACCTACAAGCCCCAAGGCGGTGCGGGCGGTGAAGGCGGTGGCGGTGCGGCGCCGCTGGCGTTGTCGGCCGATGGTTCGACGCTGCTGGTGCACGACGGCGAGGATTACAAGCGGATCGACCTCGACGCGCCCAAGCCGAAGCCGGAGGACGTGAAGCTCGATGGCCTGTTCATGCGGGTCGATCCGAAGGCCGAGTACGCGGAAATCTTCAACGACGTGTGGCGGCGCTATCGCGACTACTTCTACGTCACCAACATGAATGGCTACGACTGGAACGCGCTGCGCGCCAAGTACCAGCCGCTGCTGAAGTACGTCGGCGACCGCACCGACCTCAACTACGTGCTGGGCGAGATGATCGCCGAGATCTCCAACTCGCACACCTACGTCGCGGGTGGTGACCTCGGCTTGCCGGACAAGCCGCACGTCGGCTTGTTGGGTGCCGACTTCAAGCTGGATGCCGCCAGCGGCCGTTACCAGATCGCCGACGTGTTCCCCGGCGAGAACGACGAGCCGCGCTACCGCTCGCCGCTCACCGAAGTCGGCGTGGGCGTCAAGCCGGGCGACTACATCCTCGCGATCAACGGCACGCCGCTGACCAGGGACGAAAACCCGTACCGGTTGCTCAGGATCGCGCCTGGACAGATGGTGCAACTGCTCATCAACTCGCGCCCAAGTACGGATGGCGCGCGCACGGTGCTGGTGAAACCCATCCCGAGCGAAATGAACCTGCATTACTACGGCTGGGTGCAGGCCAACCGCGACTACGTCGCCAAGGCCAGCGACGGCAAGATCGGCTACCTGCACATTCCCGACATGGGTGTCGATGGTGCGCGCGAATTCATCAAGTGGTACTACCCGCAATTGCGCAAGCCGGGCCTGATCATCGACGTGCGCGACAACGGCGGCGGCTTCATGTCGCAGACCATGATCGAACGGCTGTCACGCAAACTTCTGGCGTACAACTACCTGCGCGGTTCGTCGATCACCGGCACCTATCCGGGCGCGACGTATCTCGGGCACCTCGCCGCGCTCAGCAATGGCACCACCGCTTCGGACGGCGACATCTTCTCGTACATGTTCAAGCAGGCGAAGCTGGGGCCGCTGATCGGCACACGCACCTGGGGCGGCGTGATCGGTATCGGCGGACTCGGACCGCTGATCGACGGCGGTGACGTGTTCGTGCCGCAGTTCGCGGGCATCGTCGGCCTCGACGGCAAGTACACGGTCGAAGGCCACGGCGTCGATCCCGACATCGTGGTGAACGAGGACGTGTCGCAGCAGCTGGCCGGCAAGGATCCGCAGCTCGACAAGGCGGTCGAGGTGCTGGAAAAGGAAATCCAGGCGCATCCGTTGAACCTGCCGCCGCAACCGCCGGGGCTGGACAAGGCGCCGCCGAACATGCGGCCGAAGTCCGCGGCCAGCACCGCACCTGCGGGTTGATGCCGTCGCACGCGCCGGCGGCGTGCCGGCGCGCGCATCAAGCCGGTGGCGCGTTCGCGGATTGCTGCGTGCGCAACGCCTGCGTCAACGTTTCCGCGTCACGCCAGGTCAGCGGCGTACGCTTGCCGGCCAGGCGCAGCAACCGGCGTGCACGCCGTTGCTTCGCGACGACGCGCAGCCAGCGCGGATCGAGCGGCTCGGTCGTGAACGCGTGCAGCATGCGGCCGTCGCTGGCGAAGTGACGGCCGAGTTGGTTCGCTACCCCGCGCAAACTTGCTGCCGTGAAAAACCCCACATGCTGGCCGGTTTCCGGTGCGTAGTAATGCCATTCCCCGGGACGGTTGTTGCGCTCCGGCAGCAATTCGGTGGAGAAGATCAGGACGGGCGCGCGTTCGC
>JAGWZT010000355.1 GCA_018971925.1 Lysobacteraceae bacterium
CGCATGTGGTCGATCGCGGCGCTGGCTGCCGACGCCGCGGACGACGCACCGCGCGCCTTGATGATCGCGGCGCCGCGCTGCTGCACGGTCGGGATGAATTCCTTCTCGTACCAAGCCTGGTCGACCAGCGACAGCGCGGGCTTGCCCTTCACGGTCGCGTGATGGATGTCCGGATACTGGGTGGACGAGTGATTGCCCCAGATGATCATCTTCGCGACATCGGTGTTGTGCGTACCGGTCTTGGCGGCGAGCTGACCCTTGGCGCGGTTGTGGTCGAGGCGCACCATCGCGGTGAAGCACTTCGGATCGAGATCGGGCGCATTCGCCTGCGCGATCAGCGCGTTGGTGTTGGCCGGATTGCCGACAACAAGCACCTTGACGTCGCGCTTCGCGTGCGCGTTCAGCGCCTTGCCCTGCGGGCCGAAGATCGCGCCGTTGGCGGAAAGCAGGTCCTTGCGCTCCATGCCGGGGCCGCGCGGACGCGCGCCGACCAGCAGCGCGTAATCGACGTCCTTGAACGCGACGTTGGCGTCGTCGGTCGCGACCACGTCCGCGAGCAGCGGGAACGCGCAGTCGTCGAGTTCCATCACCACACCGTTCAACGCCGGCAGTGCGGGCGTGATCTCCAGCAGGTGCAGGATCACCGGCTGGTCCGGGCCGAGCATGTCGCCGGCGGCGATGCGGAACAGCAGGGCGTAGCCGATCTGGCCGGCGGCGCCGGTGACTGCAACGCGGACGGGTGCTTTCATGTGTTCAACTCCTTCAAAGGCAACCAACGCCGGATGGACGAAGGTGAGAATCCGGGCCACGGTGGACCGCGCGACGCGGCCTTCACCCGCCCTTCGGACGCCCTCTCACGAAGGGAGAGGAAATCTTGTCAGGTCAATTCATCGAAGAATTGCTGGATGCGCGCCAGGCCCTTCTTCAGTTGCTCCGGCGCACAGGTGTAGGAAATGCGCAAGGAACGCGGCTCACCGAAGGCCGAGCCCGGCACCGTCGCGACGAACTTGTCTTCCAGCAACGCCTTGCAGAAATCGACGTCGTTGGCGATCGGCTTGCCCTTGTGCGATTTGCCGAACGCGACCGAAATGTCCGGGAACGCATAGAACGCGCCTTGCGGACGCGGGCACTTCACGCCGGGAATCCTGAGCAGCGTGTTGACGACCTCATCGCGGCGATTCGAGAAATCCTCGCGCTTGGCGTTCGGCACGTCCTGCGGACCCGTCAGCGCCGCGATCGCGGCCTCGGTGACGATTTCCGGCAGGCAGGTGATGTGGTTGGAATTGAGCGTCACCAGCGCCTTCACGCCGGCTTCGGGGCCGGCCACGAAACCCACGCGCCAACCCGGCATGCCGTAGGTCTTGGACAGCGAATCCATGATGAAGGTGCGCGCGCGCAGTTCCGGTTTGAATTGCACGACGTTGTGGTAGCCGATGCCGTCGAACACCAGCCGGTTGTAGATGTCGTCGGCGATGATCCACGTGTCCGGATGCCTTACCAGCACGTCTGCCAACGCCGCGACTTCATCGCGCGTGTACACCATCCCGGTCGGGTTGGACGGGTTGTTGAACAGGAACACCTTGGGGTTGGACGCCAACGCCTTGTCGAGCTGCGCCGGGGTGAGCTTGTAGTGCTGTTCCGGCGGACACGGCAGGATGGTCATTTTCGCGTCGAGGATCTCCGCGATATCGACGTAGCTGGTCCAGTACGGCGCCGCGAACACGATCTCGTCGCCCTCGTCGAGCAATGCCTCGCACAGGTTGTACAGCACCTGCTTGGCGCCGATGCCCACGGTGACGTTGTTGCGCGTATAGCCGTCGAGACCGCTCTGCCTGTAGTGCGCGACGATGGCGTCGAGCAGCGCGGGCGCGCCGCGATTGCTGCCGTAGGCGCCGCTGTCACGCGGCATCCAGTCGCGCACGGCCTGGTACACGTGGTCGCCCGGCAGGAAGTTGGGAACGCCGATCGAGAAATTGACGACATCCTTGCCTTCTGCCTTCAGCTGCCTGGCGGTGTCGGCGATCACCATGATCGCACTGGGCTTGGCGCGGCCAGTGCGCGCAGCGAGTTTCAACATGGGACGCCTCGTCGAATGCCTGCTGAAGTCAGCTCGCAATTCTACCACGCATGCCTCGGCACCCCCGCAGCAAGATCGATATCGCTCCACCGCAGGTGAACGGTGCTAGGCTCGCCTACGGTTCGCCTTGCGACGAGCCGCGCAATTGATCCGACGACTCTCATCAACAAGCGGAGGTGTGGTTATGCACTGGCTTTGGATGATCATCATCGGTTTCATCATCGGCGTCATCGCCAAGTTCTTCGACCGCGATCACGCGCCGGCAGGATGGATACTCACCATCATCATCGGCATCATCGGTTCGGTACTTGCAACCTGGGTCGGCGAGCAGATCGGCTGGTGGGGCCCGACCGGCATCGTGCATTTCATCGCCTCGGTGGTCGGCGCGATCATCCTGCTGGCGATCTACACTGCCATCAAACGCAAAACCGGAGGTGGCGCAACGGCCTGAACGCGCGCTTCAGGAAACAAGAACGGGCGGCCCAGAGCCGCCCGTTTTCATTTGTGAAACGGTGCAACTCAGCGCGCGTCGAGCGCCGCATTCCACCGCGTGATGCGATCAGCCTGTGCGGCCCGCAGCGGCGCCGTGTCGCCCTCGATCGTGATCTTCTCGATCGCGTCGCCCTGCTTGATCGCATCCACGACTTTCTGGTCGTCCGCGGCGGCGACTTCCCCGAACACGGTGTGTTTGCCGTCCAGCCACGGGGTCGCCACATGCGTGATGAAGAACTGGCTGCCGTTGGTGCCCGGCCCGGCGTTGGCCATCGAGAGCTTGCCCGGTTGATCGTGT
>JAGWZT010000356.1 GCA_018971925.1 Lysobacteraceae bacterium
CCTCGGCGACCTGCCGCGGCGCCTTCAGCGAGAACACGAAACCCGGCGGTGTTTCATCGCGCCACTTGGCGTATACCTTCGGCGTCTGCGCACGATAGAACGTGCTGTTGATCTCAATCGCGGCCAGGTGTCGGCTGGCGTATTCCAGTTCGCGCCGCTGCGGCAGACCCTTCGGATAGAAATTGTCGCGCCACGGCGCGAAGTTCCAGCCGCCGATGCCGATCTTGATGCCTTCGCCGCGCGAGGCGACCAACTCGTCTGCGATCGGTGGGTCTCCCGCCTTCATGCGCGGTGTTCCGCCCATGGGTCGTAGTCGCCGAACGACCACAGGTGGCCTTCCGGATCGCGCGCGCTGTAACCGCTGCCGCCGTAATCCCTGGTTTCCAGCTCATCCACGATTTCGGCACCGGCGGCCTTTGCCTGCGCGTAGTGGGCCGCGCAATCGGCGACCACCACGTAACAAGCCTGCGTCTCACGCTGGCCTATCTCTTCCGGTTGCGCGATGCGTTGGCCCCACGCCGAACCGTTGTCCACAGAACCCAGCATGATCATGCCGTGGCCGAAGGTCAGTTGCGCGTGGTGCACGGTGTTGCCGTCGGCGTACACGGCGTGTTTCTCGAACCCGAACGCCTTGCACAGCCAGTCGATCATGGCGTGTGCATCGCGGTAGCGAAGGGAAGGGATCACCGTGGTCACGGTGTTTTTCGCGGGCGGGTTCATGGTTGGCGCTTCCGTCGAGGTTCGCATGGGGAGTCTAGCCTTTTCGACGGGTGACGGGCGCCACGGTTTACCCTCTTGCGAAGTGCGGCGGAGTGGCGCATCTTTGTGCCCACGGACCACTGCCAAGAGGAGCCGTCCATGAAAGGCCTCGAGAAAAAGAAGGAAACCAAGAAGAAACCCCAGAAGTCGCTCAAGGAAAAGCGCGCGGAGAAGCACGCCAAGAAATCCGGACAGGCCTGAAGTTGCCGTGACCCACGTCCGGCCGGATCAGGCGATGCGGTCGGCGTGGGTGTAAACGTTCATTGCCGCGTCGCGTGCGAACGCGACCAGCGTGATGCCGGCCGCGTCGGCGGCTTCGATCGCAAGCGACGTGGGCGCCGAGATGGCCGCGACGACCGCGATACCGGCGTGTGCAGCCTTGTGCAGCATCTCCCACGACGCGCGCGAAGTGATCGCCGCGAATCCGGTCGACGTGTGCGCGAACAGTGCATCGCGGTTCTGCCGTGTCGCGGCCAGTGCGCCGATTACCTTGTCCAGCGCGTTGTGGCGCCCGACGTCTTCGCGCACCATCGCGGGCTCACCGGCTGCGATGAAAGCCGCGGCGTGGGCACCACCCGTCATCGGGTTCAGTGATTGGCCGTGCGCGAGCGCGCGCATGCCGGCGGCGATCGCGTTTCGTGAAACACGTATCGACGATTGCACGCGGGGCAGGGGGCGCACGGCGTCTTCCAGTGCCTCGACGCCGCACAAGCCGCAACCGCTGCGGCCCGCAAGATTGCGTCGCCGCGCTTGCAACGCTTCGTAACGTGCGGCTGGAATCAATCCCTGGAGGGTGACACCGAGTCCGCTTCGCGACACGTCCACCAGCTCGAACTCGGACGCGCTTTCGACGATGCCTTCGGCCAGTGCGAAACCCAGCGCGAAATCTTCGATGTCGCAGGGCGTCGCCATCATCACCGCGAAAGGTACGCCGTTGTAAACCAGCGCGACCGGCGCTTCGGCAATCACCTTGTCGGCGAATCCTTCCTGCCCGCCGGCATACACGCGCAGGGCCGCGCGTTCGCGAAACCCCTGCGCGTCGGAGCGTGACGATATTGACATGCCCCTTACTCTATTGCCTTCGACTCCGCCGTGCCCAGCACGGCCTCGGGCGGCTTGCCCGCAGGCTGGAGAGTCAGCAGCGGGTGCACGAACACGGCACCGAGGATGACCGCTACGCCGGCATAGAACCATGCGTCGAGCTGATGCTGCTCGCCGAGCAGGATCACCGCCAGCACGATCGCGTACACGGGTTCGAGGTTGGTGGCGAGCTGCACGGTGTATGCCGAGAGCTTGCGCAGCACCGCCAGCGCCAGCGCGAACGGCAGCAGCGTGCAGACGATCGCCAGCACCAGCAGCAACGCGGTGTCATGCAGGCCTGGAATCGCGAAGGTGCCTTCGCCATGCCAGAACAGCGTGACCAGGGTCAGGAACATGGTGCCTGCGCCCAGCTCGATGCCGGTAACAGTCAACGCGCCGCCCTGGTCGGCCATGCGTTTGTTGAATGCGCCGAAGGTGGCGCAAAGCGCCGCCGACAGCACGCCCACCGCGACGCCGAGGCGCATGTCCGCGGGCACGCCGCCCACCACCAGCGCGACACCCGGTACCACGGCTACGCCGATCAGCAATTCACGCGGATCGAAGCGGCGCCCCACTACCAGCGGCTCGATGACCGCGAGGAACACCGGCGCCAGCGCGATGCAGGTCGCGGCGACCGATGCGTTGGCGAGTTTGACCGCGGAGTAGAACGTCAGCCAGTGCAGCGCCACCAGCACGCCGATACCGGCGTAGGCCGCGAGCCGGCGTGACGGCATCGTACGCAGCTCGCGCCACACCTTCGGCAACAGCAGCAATGCAATGGTGACGATCAGCATCCGCCACCACACCAGTTGCAGCGCGGTCAGCGTGATCAGCTTGCCGAGGATCGCCGTGAATCCCCACAGCAGCACACAGAAGTGGAGCTGCCATTGCGCCTTGGCCTGTGGAGTCATGGGGATGCTGACGCGAACAAGAAGGAAGGATGGTGCACCACGCGCCACCCGAACGACCATTATCCGGCATCACGGTAGCCGCTGGAGAGTCGGCGCACCGTCATGTGGTGGTC
>JAGWZT010000357.1 GCA_018971925.1 Lysobacteraceae bacterium
TGCCGTAGATAAAACAGTTGAATGACTTATTTGAACAGTTGACAGCTTTGCGGAAACGACCAATGGCCAGCATGCCCTCGGCGGATTCCTTATGGTCTCTCCGAGCGCGTTACGGAACACCGTTGGGGACGTGCCGACAAACTCCGAGCGAGAAGGTGCAAACCCAGTGCAACTCGAAGGGAATACGCTGCACGCTGTCAAAAATGCCACGAGTGACAAGCGACAGTGTTCCATCAAGCTCTCATCCTGTTACATAACGCTAATTCTGCCCCGGATCAGGGGCGGTAACGGGATCGTCCCGCCGTCGGTGGTGCATGTCAATCGGGAAATTCCTATGCGCCGTCAGGCTTTCGCCGCTTCCGATGCCGCCATGCGCCGAAAACCGGCGACATGCTATGCGACATCTCAGGGGCGGTATTCAATACCGCGGACGATCCGGGACGCTAACGGGAAAGGCCCGCTCTCGAGCGGTTCGGCGGCACGCGCGAACTCCCGGACCTGGCTGGCAGCAGCTCGCCACGCGGCGTACCACCGCAGCACCGGCGACCGAGACCAGCCCGGTGGTGGCAACGGCCGGAACCTCGCGTTACTGGCAGCGAAATTCCACGGTCGCGCGGGCCAGTTTGCCGGGCGCGGCGAGCGTGCCGGGCGTGGCATTGTTTTCGCTGGAAGCGATCATGACGGCAGACTTGCCGCGTCGCTTGCAATACGCGTCGGCGTCCTCGACGAGGCGAGCTTTTTCCTCGGCGCCACTCAAATGCCCGGACGAACCCGTGACCCAAAACGCTCCGTCGCGCGCGGGCATGACGAACGACCTTGATCCGCACCCGGCCAACGCAACGGCTGCCAGGCAAATCGCAAAGCGTAAAGACACGGTACGTTCCCCTCTCATTGATATGGGTTCACCTGTTTGGACAGCCGATCCGGATGGATAACCAGGCGGCGGCGACGGGTTACCCCGGTTTGAATCGCCAGGAACGCAAGGTACACCTGATCGGGTCTCCTGCCATCGAGGGTCGTCCATGTCGCGAGCATGATGTTTTGGCACGGGGCATGGTCCAAGGCGCCCGCCAATTCCCGCAGCGTGCGGCCCCCGCTAAGTCCGGCGGCAACCGGCTGAAAGCGGAATGCTTGTTCCTGCGGACGATTGACGGTTGGCGGCCGGCTACAGCTCCCGCTTGACGTCGTCACGTTGCTGCCAAGCTTGCCCGCCCCGCGCGGCGACAATAGGCTTGCACGGATACCACGAACCCCGTCATGCCGATCCGCTACGTCCACCTGCGCACCCACAGCGAATACTCGCTGCGCGATTCCACGATCCGCATCCCGGAAAAGCCGGAGTATGGCGATCCCGCCAAGGCGAAGCAGGCGAATCTCGTCAGCCGCGCGGCGGAACTGGGCATGCCGGCGCTGGCGCTGACCGACGACTCCAACCTGTTCGCGCAGATCAAGTTCTACCGCGCCGTGGAAAAGGCCGGCATCAAGGCGATCGTGGGTTGCGACGTGTGGATCGCCAATCCCGACGATCCCGCGCGCCCCGACCGGCTTACCCTGCTTTGCCGCGATCACGCGGGTTACCTCAACCTGACACGCCTGATTTCCCGCGGCTGGCTGGAAGGCCAGCGTGCGGGGCGCGCGCAACTGCAGCCGGACTGGCTGGACGGCGCAGTGGGCGGACTGTTCGCGATCGCGGGACGCGACAGCACCTGCGGCCGTTTGTTGACTGCGCAGCGCGAGCGCGACGCGCGGGACAACCTCGATAACCTGCGCCGCCATTTCGATGACGGCCTGTACCTCGAAATCACCCGGACCTCACGCGAGGGCGAAGACGCCTTCAACGGGCGCGCGCTTCACGTCGCGGCCCAACTCGACCTGCCGGTTCTCGCCACCAATGACGTGCGTTTTCTGGACGCCGACGATTTCGAAGCGCACGAGGCGCGCGTCTGCATCCAGCAGGGCTACCAGCTTTCCGACGCGCGCCGTCCGCGCGAGTATTCGACCGAGCAATGGCTGAAGCCCGCCGACGCGATGGCGGAATTGTTCGCGGATCTTCCGGAGGCCATGGACAACACGGTCGAACTCGCCAAGCGCTGCAATCTCGAACTGTCGTTCGGCAAGTACTACCTGCCCGCATTCCCGGTGCCCGCGCAACACACGCTGGAATCGTGGATCGCGAACCAGGCGCGCGAAGGCCTCGAACAACGCCTTGCCGAGGGCGGCGTGGCCGATGGCCACGACCGCGAGGATTACGCATCGCGCCTCGAACTCGAACTGGACGTGATCGGCAAGATGGGCTTTGCCGGTTACTTCCTGATCGTGTCCGACTTCATCCGCTGGGCCAAATCGCGCGACATTCCCGTGGGCCCCGGACGTGGTTCGGGCGCGGGTTCGGTGGTGGCGTGGTGCCTCAAGATCACCGATCTCGATCCGCTGCGCTTCGGCCTGCTGTTCGAACGCTTCCTCAATCCCGAACGCGTATCCATGCCCGACTTCGACGTCGATTTCTGCATGGAACGCCGCGACGAGGTGATCGCGTACGTTGCCGACAAGTACGGCCGCGACCAGGTAAGCCAGATCATCACCTACGGCTCGATGGCGGCGAAAGCCGTGCTGCGCGACTGCGGGCGCGTGCTGGGCATGCCGTACGGACAGGTCGACAGGATCGCGAAGCTGATCCCGCGCATGCCGTTGGACCTGACACTTTCCGACGCGCTGGGCTTCAGCGAGAAATCGAAAAAGGAACCCGATCGCATCGTGCGCGAGTTCTGCGACGCGTACCAGCAGGACGACGAAGCACGCACGCTGATCGACCTGGCGCTGAAACTGGAAGGCCTGACCCGCAATGCCGGCAAACACGCGGGC
>JAGWZT010000358.1 GCA_018971925.1 Lysobacteraceae bacterium
TTGTCGTCATCATTGTTCGGAAAGGCATTGGACCCCGGATATCGCTGCGCGATTCCAGGACGACGAGACAGCTTGCTACAGCGAATGAGGGCCGGGTGTACGCAGCACGCTGTGGATCACATGGCTGTATTCGAAGTACACGATGTATTTCGAGTATTCCCAGCGGTGGATCGGCGGCTGGTGCTTGGAGCTGCCGCCACGGGTCGCCAGCACTTTCAGCGGCGCGCCGTATTCGCGCTTCACCTGATCCATGGTCATTCCGCGTTTGGGCATGTTGTATTGCTGCTCCTGCTTCACCTTCACGCGCAGGCTTTCGGCATGGGCGGTCGCGGGCAGCAGCAGCGGCGCGGATGCCAGCGCAAGGGTTGCGGCGATCAAACTGGTGGCGATGCGTTTCATGGCCTTGCTTCCCCAAGGCGCCCCGTGCGCCGATGCGCCTTTGTAGCAAAAACCGCCTGAACGCGCCAGAGAATGCGGTCACGAAAAAGGCCGCGAAAGCGGCCTTTACGGTGGCGTCGACGGAGCGGCTGTTGTGGAAAGTCAGGGCAGGATGCCCGTTCTGGTACCCACGAGCTCGAAGCCGTCCAGTTGACCGCTCACCAGATGGTGCAGCGATCAGGGACGATCGCACACTTATCTCTGGCGGGCTTTGAAACGTGGATTGCTCTTGCAAATCACGAACACCTTGCCGCGCCGGCGCACGACCTTGCAGTCGCGGTGCCGCTGCTTGGCGGACTTCAGGGACGAAAGCACCTTCACGGCGGACTCCTTGGGGTCAAACCAGCCGAAACAAAGCGGGAAAGTGTAGCGTGCATAAATACTTGCCGCAAGCCTGCGGACAGGCCGAAACCCGCCCGGTATCCTACGGGGTTTCGCGTCCAGACCTTCGGGAGTGAACCGCCGTGGCAGCCGATCTCGACCAGACTTGCGTCAACACCATCCGCTTCCTGTCGGTGGACATGGTGCAGAAGGCCAACAGCGGCCATCCCGGCCTGCCGCTGGGCGCGGCGCCGATGGCCTACGTGCTGTGGACCAAGTTCCTGAAGCATCACCCTTCGAATCCGCACTGGGTCGATCGCGATCGCTTTGTGCTTTCCGCCGGCCACGGTTCCGCGTTGCAGTACAGCTTGCTGTATCTGACCGGCTACGACCTGTCGCTGGACGACATCAAGCAGTTCCGGCAGTGGGGCAGCAAGACGCCGGGTCACCCCGAGCGCGGCCACACGGCGGGCGTGGAGGTCACCACCGGGCCGCTGGGGCAGGGCATGGCCAACGCCGTCGGCATGGCGATGGCGGAAGCGCAGCTTGCGGCGCGCTACAACCACGACGGCCACAAGGTGGTCGATCACCACACTTACGCCATCGTCAGCGATGGCGACCTGATGGAAGGCGTGGCATCGGAGGCCGCTTCGCTGGCCGGTCACCTGAAGCTCGGCAAGCTGATCTGCCTGTACGACGACAATTACGTGACGCTGGCAGCCGGTACCGACATCACGTTCACCGAGAACCGTGCCGCGCGCTTCAAGGCGTACGGTTGGCACGTGCAGACCGTCGAAAACGGCAACGACCTCGACGCCATCGAAAAAGCCATCAAGCGCGCCAAAGGCAAAAAGGACCAGCCCTCGCTGATCCTGGTTCGTACGCATATCGGTTACGGTTCGCCCCTGCAGGATAGCTACAAGGCGCACGGTTCGCCGCTCGGCGCCGACAACGTCGCCAAGACCAAACAAAAACTCGGCTGGCCGGAACAGCCTGCATTCCTGGTGCCGGAGGCTGCGCTGGCGCACTTCCGCGAGGCGGAGAAAAAGGGCAAGGGCGCCGAGGCCGGCTGGAAGCGCCGCTGGAACAAATATGCCAAGACTTTTCCGGAACTTGCGGCGGAATTGCAAGGTTCTCTCGACGGCAAGTTGCCGGGCGGATGGGATGCCGATGTGCCGGTATTCCCGCCCGATGCCAAGGGCATCGCGACCCGCGTCGCGGGCGGCAAGGTGCTCTCGGCGATCGCGCCGAAGCTGCCAGCCATCAGCGGCGGATCGGCGGACCTCGATCCCTCCACGCACACCGCTGTGAAGGGGCTGGGCGTGTTCTCGCCAGGCAAGGAACCCGACGAGCAAAGTGCCGATGACGAGGTCTGGAGTTACGCCGGCAGGAACCTCCATTTCGGCGTGCGCGAGCACGCGATGGGCGCGATCGCCAACGGCATGGCCGCGCACGGCGGGTTCATTCCGTACACCGCCACCTTCATGGTGTTCTCCGATTACATGCGTCCGCCGATGCGCCTCGCCGCGATCATGGGCCTGCGCGTGATCAACGTATTCACCCACGACTCGATCGCGGTGGGCGAGGACGGCCCGACCCACGAACCCGTCGAACAACTGGCCGGTTTGCGGTCGGTGCCGAACCTCGACGTGATCCGTCCGGGCGATGCGAATGAAACCGCCGTCGCGTGGAAGGTCGCGATCGAATCAGCCAAGAACCCGACCGCGATCATCCTTTCGCGCCAGAACGTGCCGACGCTGGACCGCACGAAGTTCGCCAGCGCGGAAGGTGTGCGCAAGGGCGCCTATGTGTTGCTGGATGCACCCGGCGGATCGCCGGAACTCATCGTGATCGGCACCGGTGCAGAAACCGATCTTGCCGCGAAGGCGGTCGAGAAGCTGCAGGCCGAAGGCATCAAGGCGCGCGCGGTGTCGATGCCGAGCTGGGAACTGTTCGCGGCGCAGGATCAGGCGTACCGCGATTCCGTACTGCCGCCCAACGTGCACGCACGCCTCGCGGTCGAAGCCGGTTGCCGCGAAGGCTGGGAGCGTTGGGTCGGCGACCGAGGTTCCGGCGTCGGTGTGAACCGTTACGGTG
>JAGWZT010000359.1 GCA_018971925.1 Lysobacteraceae bacterium
AGGCAGCAGCACCTGCGCCAGTGTCGGCGTGCAGGTCACCCGCAGCGGACTGCCGCCGGGCTGGCCCATGTTGGTGGTGAGCCGCTGCAGCGCGTGCACGTCCTGGATGATTTTTTCGATACGGTCGCGCAGCTGCATCGCCTGCGGCGTCGGTTGCAGGCGCCCACGCACGCGGCTGAACAGTGCAAAGCCCAGTTTGTCTTCGGCATGCTGCAACGCCTTGCTGGCGGCCGGCTGCGAAATGTTCAACAGCTTCGCCGCCCCGGTCAGGCTGCCCGTGGTCAATACCGCGTGGAAGAGCTCGATGTAGCGCAAACGCATGGCGCATTCCCACTTCCGTTTCCGAATCATCGCACGCTGGCGTGTCGGTGACCCAGGCCGAAAGTATGGGTAGGCAGCTACACTTTTCGCCCACGCCAACGGGGAAAGCACATGTTTTTACGCCTCGCCGCCATCGCCGCCTTTCTGCTGGCCTGCCTGCCGGCGCATGCGCAACACGCGAACCTGCGCGATTACGGCATCCGGATCGGCGTGCTGCAACCCGGCAAATGGAACGCGATCACCGACGTGCCGGGCGTGCTGGTCGGCCAGAAAACGCTGGTGCAGGGCGTCGACGTGCGCACCGGCGTCACCGCGATCCTGCCGTACGCGGGCAACATCTTCCAGGACAAGGTGGCTGCCGCGGTGTACGTCGGCAACGGTTTCGGCAAGTTGACCGGCACCACGCAGATTGCGGAACTCGGCAACATCGAAACGCCGATCGTGCTGACCAATACCTTGAGCGTGCCGACCGCGGCCGATGCGTTGATCGACTACACCTTTTCCTTTCCCGCGAACGCCGACGTGTTGTCGGTGAATCCGGTGGTCGGCGAAACCAACGACGGCTACCTCAACGACATCCGCGGTCGCCATGTCACCAAGGCCGACGTCCTGGACGCGATCCATGCTGCGAAAACCGGCCCGGTCGCGCAGGGCGGCGTCGGCGCGGGCACCGGCACCGTCGCGTTCGGGTTCAAGGGCGGCATCGGAACGTCGTCACGCAAGCTGCCCGCGTCGCTGGGCGGCTACACGGTCGGCGTGCTGGTGCAAACGAATTTCGGCGGCGTGCTCGACATCGACGGCGTGCCGGTCGGCAAGCTGCTGCACCGCTACTACCTCAGCGACAAGTTGAATGATTCGCCCGACGGCTCCTGCATGATCGTGGTCGCCACCGACGCGCCGCTCGGCTCACGCAATCTGGAACGGCTGGCCAAGCGTGCGATCCTCGGCCTGGGCAAGACCGGCGGCATCGAGTCGAACGGCAGCGGCGATTACGCAATCGCGTTCTCGACCAGCAAGGACGTGCGGGTTCCATACGAGTCGAAAACGCCGCTGCGGCACTTGACCGTCGTGCGCAACGACGACATGTCGCCGCTGTTCATGGCGGCGGTCGAAGCAACCGAGGAAGCCATCATCAATTCGCTTTTCCATGCCGAAACCACCATCGGCCGTGACCATCACCGGATCGAGGCGCTGCCTGTCGACAAGGTGTTGCAGATCATGCGCCAGCGCGGTTACCCGGCCGTCCAACCCGCCGCATCCGCGGAAGGCACGCGGTAATCCGGCCGCCCGCGCATCCGGGGACAGCCCGGGCAACTTACAACCCCTAGTTATGCCATGTAGCCGTCTTTTCATTGGCAGGCGGCGTCTCGCCACGGGTAACCTTCCGCAGGCAACCGAGCAGCGCGAATGGATACCCGAAGGAAAGACGTCATGTCCAATCAGGACGAAGCGGTCAACCCCGGCCACTGGGGCCCGCCTTACCTGTTGTACCTCGGCAAAGCCGCCGACGAACTGGCCATCAAGACGGCCAGGGGGCTTGCCTACTGGCGTCCCGCATGGTGCGTGGGCCAGCACCGGCACCCCGATTGCCGCTACACACTCGGGCTGACCGAGCTCGGTTTCGCGGAAGCCAAAGCCGCGGGTGCCGACACCATGGTGGTCGGCAACGCGAACGCGGGCGGCGTGATGGCACCGGAAACCGTCACCGACATCATTGCCGCGCTGGATGCGGGCCTCAACGTGACCGCCGGCCTGCACCAGAAGCTGCGCGACAACGCCGACATCGTCGCGGCGGCGAAGCGCAACGGCCGCACCCTGTTCGATGCGCGCGAGTTCAACCGCAAGATTCCGGTCGGCGACGGCCACAAGCGCGCGGGCAAGCGCGTCCTGACCGTCGGCACCGACTGCTCGGTCGGCAAGATGTACACCACGCTGGCGCTGGAACGCGGCATGCGCAAGCGCGGACTGGCGGCGGATTTCCGCGCCACCGGCCAGACCGGCATCTTCGTCGCGGGCGGCGGTATCCCCATCGATTCCGTGGTTGCGGATTTCATTTCCGGAGCGGCCGAATGGCTTTCGCCCGCGCGCGAGGACGGCGGCTGGGACCTCATCGAAGGCCAGGGTTCGCTGTTCCATCCGTCGTATGCCGGCGTGTCGCTGGGTCTGCTGCACGGTTCGCAGGCCGATGCACTGGTGTTGTGCCACGAGGCGGGCCGCAAGCACATGCGCGGGTTGCCGGACTACCCGATGCCCGACCTCAAGCAGTGCCTGGAAACCAACCTTGCCGCCGCGCGCCTGACCAATCCGAAGGTCAAGGCCGTCGGCGTCGCGCTCAATACTTCGAACCTCGGCGCCAGCGAAGCGCTGGCCGTCTGCCGCGAAATCAGCGGCCGGCTCGACCTGCCTTGCCTGGACCCGGTCAGCATGGGTGTCGAAGCCATCGTCGACAACCTGCTTGCATGCTGCGCCAACTGAATATCCGCCACCGCAGCCTGCCGCTGCACTCGCCGTTCCGCATTTCGC
>JAGWZT010000360.1 GCA_018971925.1 Lysobacteraceae bacterium
GCGTCAGGCTGGACACTGGCGGTGATCGCGTTCGCGGCCGCCGCGATCGTGTTGCTGGTCTGCTACCGGCAAACGGTGGAATCGCTGGTATGGGTCTGGGCCCACGACGGTACCTACCAATACGCGTTCCTGATCTTCCCGCTGGCTGCATGGATCGCGTTCGACCAACGCCATCGGCTGCGCGCGAATCCTCCGGTACCCAGCCTTTGGGGCCTGTTGGCCGTGATTCTGCTTGCATGCGTGTGGTATGCGGGCCGCCTGCTCGACATCAACCTGGTGCAGCATTTCGCATTCGTGGCGATGTTTCCCGCGCTGGTGCTGGCGTGCTGGGGCTGGCGTGCGCTGCGGGTGCTGGTCTTCCCGCTCGCGTATCTGGTGATATTCGCGGTGCCGTGGGGCGACAGCATGGTGGGTCCGCTGCAGGACATTACTGCGCACTTCGCGGTACACGCGCTGGAATTGACCGGCACACCGGTGCTGCTCAACGGCCGCGAGATCGTCACGCCTTCTGCAGTGTGGATGGTGGCGGACGCATGCAGCGGCGTGAAATTCTTCCTCGCCTGTACCGCGCTCGGCTGCCTGTACGCCTGGTTGATGTACCAGCGTTGGTGGAAGCGCGTGCTGTTCGTGGTGTTGGCGGCGGTGGTTCCGGTGATTGCCAACGGTTTCCGCGTGTATTTCACGGTACTGATCGGGGACACCTGGGGCATCCATTACGCCACCGGCACCGACCACATGATTTTCGGCTGGCAGTTCTTCGGCACCGTGCTGGTGCTGTTGCTGCTCGTCGGCTGGTTTTTCCGCGACCGTCTCGTGGCACGCGAGGTGCCTCCAGCCAGGAACGACAAACCAGTGGGCATGCGTGCGGCGATCTGGGTGGCGGCGGTGATCGCACTGATCGCGGGTCCGGCGCTGGCCGCCGAAGTCGGATCGATGGTGGCGCGACCGGAACAGGTGCAACTTGTCGCGCCGGCGTTGGCCGGATGGTCGGGCCCCCATGCAGCCGCGGACGGTTGGCAGCCCTCGTTCAAGGGTGCCGCGGGCGAGGTACAAGCAAATTAC
Organism: Lysobacteraceae bacterium; assembly: GCA_018971925.1. GTDB lineage: Bacteria > Pseudomonadota > Gammaproteobacteria > Xanthomonadales > Rhodanobacteraceae > 66-474. Next base: position 1,063 of record JAGWZT010000360.1, read on the forward strand.
CGATCGTCAATTCACGCCGGAGAAGTCGGGCTGTTCCATGCCGTGTATATCGGCAAACCGCGCCGCGGGCACAGCCTGATCACTTACGGCAACAACGTGTACGACCCGAACAGGGCACGCATCCTCGCGAGCTCTGCACTGCGCGTCGAACTCGCGGGCGGCGCAAGCGTGGCAGCGCGCGAACTCAGGCTTGCCGATGCGGAAGGTCCACGTGTGGTGTGGTACTGGTACTGCGTTGACTCGCGTTGCACTGCTTCGCCCGTGCTGACGAAGTTGCTGCAGGCGTGGGGTGTGCTGCGTGGTCGTCCAACGCGATCGTCCGTGTGGGCGTTGTCGGCACGGGTCGGCAATGGTGACGAAGCGCGCGCGGATTTGCGAGCCTTCGCGCGTGCGTTGCCCGGCCCGGATGCGCAGGCCCGCGGGGAAGCCGTCGCGGGAGGGACCGCGCGATGAATGACAAGCCGCTGATCGCGCACGTGCTCTATCGCCTCGATACCGGTGGGATGGAACGCATAGCGCTGTCGGTCATCAACCACACCGGCGAACGCTATCGCCATGCGGTCATCTGTCTCGCTGGCTACGGCACTCTGCGCAGCGAGATCGTGGACGCTGACGTCCCCTGTCTGTCGCTGGACAAGCGGCCGGGCAAGGATCCGGGCTGTTATCTGCGGCTGTGGCGTGCTTTGCGGACACTGAAGCCGGATCTGGTGCAGACCTACAACATCGGTGCGCTGGACGCGGCGCCCGTGATCCGGTTGTCCGGAGTACGCCGGATCGTGCACGCCGAACACGGCCGTGACGTGACGGATCCGAACGGAGACAACCCGAGGTATCTCCGCCTGCGGCACTGGATGGCGCCTTTCATCGATCGCTTCATCACCGTGTCCCGCGATTTGCAGCACTGGCTCGCGAAACGTGCGGGTATCCGGCCGGACAAGGTGACGTGCATCCCGAACGGGATCGATGTGGCGGCCTTCACCGTACCGGGCGTTCCGCCGCGGCCACGCGTGCTACTGCGTGACTTCGCGCCACCCGGCAGCGTGCTGATCGCGAACGTGGCGCGCCTGGACAAGGTGAAGGACCAGGCGGGGTTGCTCGCCGCGTTCAAGCTGCTGCAAGAGCGCGCAGGACAGCAGACTTCCGATTTTCGCTTGATCATCGTCGGTGGCGGACCGGAACACGAAGCACTGCAGCGTCGTGTCGAGCAGCTTGGCCTGACACGAACGGTGCGCCTGCTCGGCAACCGCAGCGACGTGGCCGGGCTGCTGGCGGAATGCGACATGTTTGTCTTGTCGTCGATTGCCGAAGGCATGCCGCTCACGCTGCTGGAGGCCATGGCTTCCGGGTTGCCGGTGGTGGCCACCGACGTAGGCGGCGTGGCGTCGCTGGTCGAGAACGGCACGACCGGCACGCTGGTTCCGCCCGGCGATCCGCAGGCGCTGGCCGATGCGTTGGGCGTCTATGTAACGGATGAGGCACTGCGTCATCGTCACGGCGACGCCGGTCACGCACGTGTCACGGCGCGCTTCAGCCTGAATGCCATGCTGTCGGCGTACACGGCGCTCTACGATGAACTGCTTGGCCGGCAGGCAAGCGCGTCGCAGCCACGCGTAGTGACCGGTCTCGCCGGGCGCGGGGAGCACTGACATGTGCGGCGTGGCCGGAATCGTGCTGGCGAAGAATGGAAGCGTGAACGAACGCATCCTTTTGGCGATGCGTGACGTGCAGCGCCATCGCGGACCGGACGAGGCCGGGTTGTATATCGGTGAGGGCGTCGGCTT
>JAGWZT010000361.1 GCA_018971925.1 Lysobacteraceae bacterium
TGCTCGTCGCTCTGCAGCGCGTCGCGCGGAACCGCCCAGGCCGTGATCGGCGTGGTCGCGATGCTTGCCGAAAGCGGGGTTCCGGCGGGCATCGGAGTCTTCGCGTCGAGGGTGGCGAGCACATCGATCAGATGCGTTTGCGCATTAACCGCGTCCCCGAGCATCGCTACCGTGGCGTGCAGTGGCGGCACGCCGCGTGCGGCGTACACGGGTTTCAAGGTCACCGGCATGCCCGTGTGGACACTGGCCGCCGCGCCGGGATCGATGCCGAGTTGCGCGGCCAGCGCCGCGTCCGGCGTGAACTGCAGCAACGCCGTGCCGGCGGCCACGCGCTGGCCGCGCTGCACGTCGAGTGCGGTGACCACGCCATCGGCGGGCGCGCGCAGCAGCGCCGTCACTTGCCCTCCACCAAGTTTCGCCTGCGCATCCAGCGCGGCTTGTGCATCCGTCGCGGCCTTGCGCGCGGCATCGAGCTGCGCGTTGGTGGCAAGTTTTTCCGCCTGCAGGCGCGTGGTCCGCGCGAGGTCGTCGCGCGCGACCGTCATCGCGCTTCGAGCCTGAAGGTACGCGCTGCGCGTGGCGGGATCGGTGGTGAGTTTCAGCAATGCATCGCCGCGTTTCACGCGCTGTCCGGCGATCGCTTCGGTGGCGGTGACCTCACCGGCCTGTGGCAGGCTGAGTGACAACGCGCTGCGGCTGTCGGCGGCCAGTTGTCCGAATGCGGCGACCTGCGCATGGAACGTCTTCCGCACCGGCATCACGGTGTTGACCTCGACGGCGGGCTGCTCATCGCCGGCATTGCCGCCGGATCCGGAACAGGCGGCCAGTGCGAGCAGGCCGAACGCGATGCAACCACGTGACAGGGTGTTCATGACGATTTTCCGGTGTGGGTGCTCGCCGCATCGGGCCAATTGCCCACCAGTGCATCCAGCGCGATCGCGGTTTCGCGGGTGTCCTGTTCCAGCGTCAGCAACGCCGAATCGGCGGCCAGCGAGTTGGCACGAATCGCGAGGTAGGTGGGCCAGTCCAGGCGGCCGGCGGCGTAGTTGGTCTCGGCCGCGTCGCGCGCAACGGCCAGCTGCGCCGCGTGCGTGGCAAGGGTCGCGTGCAGCGCATGATCGCTTTGCAGATCCTGCATCAACTGTTGCACGTCGTTGCGATCGGTCAACAGCCGCGCGGAGTACTCGTCATGGAGTTGTTGCCGCGTCGCGCGTTCGATCGCGATGTTGCCGCGGTTGCCGTCGAACAGCGGCAACGACAGCGAGATGGACAAACCGTTGCTGGAAATGTTGCCGTTGTCGCGCGCTTTCACGAAGCCCACGGTGATCGCGGGAAACTGTGCCAGGATCGCCGCGCGCAATTTTTCATCCTGGGCACGATACCCGGCCTGCAATGCCAGCAGGTCGGGGCGGCGCCTGGCCATGTCGGCCAACGCAAGTTGTACTTCGCCTTGCTCCGGATCGACCGCGAAGGGTGCGCCGGTCAGATGCAGCGGCACCGCGGCATCCAGGCCCAGCAAACCGTGCAGGTCGTGTTCCGACTGATGCAGTTGCCGTTGCGCGTCACCCAGTTGGTTGGCGGCGTCGGCCGCGGCGCTCAATCCGGCACCTGCGATTTCGTAGGTGAGGTCGCCCGAGTGCAGCGCCCGCGTGATCGCGGCCTGCATGGGCGCCAGCGCAGCGCGTTCGCGTTCCAGTCGATCGACACGTTGGCGCTGGTAATACACGCGGTCGAACAACGTGCGTGCCTGGGCGATGGCCTGCCATTCGCTCCACAGCAGGTTCAGGTCCACTTCCTGCGCGCCTGCACGCGCCGATTTCACCCGCGCCGAGCGCGTGATCAGGTTGCCGAGATCGAAGCTCAGCCCCGCCGTGTAGGCCGTGGTCGTGCCTTGCGGACTGTCGGCGGCCGGACGGTCGTGCTCGTAGCTCAACTGCGGATCGGGCAGCAGTCCTGCGGCATAGGCCTGCGCGTGGGCCACACCGGCCTTGTCGCGTTCCACTTTCAGTTGCGGATCGTTGGCGACGGCCAGCATCGCGACTTCGGTGACGTCGAGGCCGTTCGCCGGGTCGAAGGTGTACGCGCGCAACTCCGGCGTCGGCATCGAGGCGGCGGGTACCGTGATGTCCGCGACCTTGTGGGGACCGGGCTGCGTGTCCAGCGGCAGCGGGTGGTAAATGGCGCAGCCGACCAGCAGCGCGGTCGAGAAGCCGGCGAGCAGGCACGGTGCGTGAACCGGGTGTTTCGGCATCCTCGCAGGATGCCGGCCGATGCTTAGCCGGTACTTAGGAATGCCCACGACGGGTCCTGGTTGTGTCAAGTGTGCTTGACAAACCCGAAAGCGTGGTTTAACTTCGGGCTGTCAAGCGTACTTGACATGAGGGGTGTGCGATGGCACGGGTATCCAAGGGCAAATACAACCTGCAGGTGATGCTGATCATGCTGGTCTACGTCGCGCTGATGTTGTTCGAGTGGCCGCTGGTCGGAAAGACCCACGACCCCACGTGGCGCGCCGTGCTGGCTTTGCTGCCCACCGTGCCGGTCGTAGCCGTGATCGCGCTGGCCGCGCGCCGGGTGATGCGCGGCGACGAGCTGGAGCAACGGATGCAGTTGATCGCACTGAGCGTCGCAGTTGGCGTGGTCAGCGTGGCCAGCCTCGTCGGCGGCTTCCTCGCCATCGCGCACGTCTGGCAGATCGGCGGCGACGTTCTGATCTGGGTGTTTCCCGCCCTGTGCTTCGTCTATGGCGCGATGCATGTATCGCTGGTGCGCAAATTTACCGGCGCCTGGGATTTCTGGGGCTGCTGATGAAAAACCGCGTGCGCGAATTG